>CAXTCT010000229.1:0-4171 GCA_964242565.1 uncultured Acetobacteraceae bacterium
GTGACGGTGGCGTGCGGCACAAGCGCACCGGACGCATCGCGCACGTAGCCAAGTATTTCTTCCGCGACCCGGAAAGGGTGCCGCCCGAACGCCCCGGCAGCGTGGTCGCACCCGCCGACGGGCATATCGTCTCGATCCTGCGGGTGGCCCCCCCGGCCGAGCTCGATATCGGTTCGGAACCGTGCTGGAGGGTGGCGATCTTTCTTTCGGTGCTCGACGTGCATGTCAACCGCATGCCGATTGCCGCCACGGTCACCCGCGTCGCCTATCACAAGGGACAATTCCTCAACGCCAGCCTGGACAAGGCCAGCGAGCTGAACGAGCGCAACGCGCTGGCCCTGAAGCTTGCCGACGGCCGCGACATGGCGGTGGTGCAGATCGCCGGCCTGATCGCGCGTCGTATCCTGTGCGAGGCGCGCGCGGGCGACAGCTTCGCCACCGGCGAGCGCTTCGGCCTCATCCGTTTCGGCAGCCGCACCGATCTCTATCTGCCCGCGGGCGTCGAGCCGCTCGTGTCGGTGGGGCAGACCATGATCGGGGGCGAGAGCGTCATTGCCGAGCTTTGAGCCCAGCCTGAGGCCGGTGGCGGCCGCTCCCCGCAGCAAGCGCCTCAAGCGCCTGCGACAGCTTCGCAGCCGACAAAGCCGGCCGCGTTTCCGAGGCCATTCATTCAACCGGCTGATCCCCAACATCCTGACCATGATCGGCCTCTGCGCCGGGCTGAGCGCCATGCGCTTCGGCCTGGACGGGCATTTCGGGCTGTCCGCGGCAGCCCTGGTGCTGGCGGCCTGCATCGACGGGGTCGACGGACGCATCGCCCGGATGCTTCGCGCCACCACCCGGTTCGGCGCCGAGTTCGACAGCCTGTCGGACTTCCTTTGCTTCGGGGTGGCGCCCCCGTTCATCCTCTATCTCTGGTCGCTGCATGGCGGCGGCCGCTACGCCTTCCTGCCCTGCATCCTGTTCACGGTCTGCATGGCGCTGCGCCTGGCGCGGTTCAACACCGACATCGGCGGCCCGTCGGAGCAGCCCACCTACGCCTATAATTTCTTTACCGGGGTGCCGGCGCCCGCCGGTGCCGGGGTGGTGCTGTTCCCGCTTTTCGTCGGGCTGGAAGCGCGCAAGCTGCATTGGGAGGGGCTGTTCACCGCCGTCAGTCATCCGCTGTTCGTCGCGGTGCTGATGATCGGCGTGGCTTTCCTGCTGGTCTCCACCCTGCCGGTCTGGTCGTTTAAGAATTTCAAGGTGCGCGCCGAATACGTGCTGCCGATATTGCTCGGCGTCGGCGCCTTCGTCGCCGTCATGGTGGCCGATCCCTGGGCCGCCCTGGCGGCCGTCGGACTGGCCTACCTGATCATGCTGCCCTTCAGCCGGCGCAGCTTCCGCAGGCTGAAGGCCGATGCGGAAGCCCTGCAGGAGGAAATCCCCGACGAGGAACGGGGCTAAAGCAGTTCCAGCGGAACCTTGCGATCGGGCGGCGGAAAAGCCCGGTCGAGATCGGCGAGGTCGTCGCTTCCCAGCACGATCGATGCGGCCTCGGCATTCTCCCGCACATGCGCGGCCGAGGCGGCTTTCGGGATGCTGATCACGTTGTCATGGCGCAGGCTCCAGGCCAAGGCGACCTGGGCCGCGCTGCGGCCGTGCCTGCGGCCGATCTCGGCGAGCACCGGATGCCTCAGCAAGGCGCCCCCCTGCCCCACCGGCGAATAGGCCATCAGCGGCACGCCCTGGTCGCGGCTGTAACGCAGCAGATCGAACTCGATGCCGCGATGGTCCAGGTTGTAGAGTATCTGGTTGGCGAGACATCCCTGCGGCCGCGCCAGGCCGACCAGGGCCTGCATGTCGTCGATGTCGAAGTTCGACACGCCCCAGTCCCGGATCATGCCGTCCCGGCGCAAGCCCTCGAACCCGTCGATGGTCTCTGCCAGCGAGATGCTGCCCCGCCAGTGCAGCAGATAGAGATCGAGCCGATCGGTGCCGAGTCGCTTCAGGCTCGCCTGGCAGGCACGCCGCACGCCGGACTTGCCGGCATTTGTCGGCAGCACCTTGCTGACCAGGAACACCTGGTCGCGCACGCCGCGGATCGCCTCGCCGACCAGTTGCTCCGCCGCCCCGTCGCCATACATCTCCGCCGTGTCGATCAGCGTCATCCCGAGCTCGATGCCCAGGCGCAGGCTGTCGCGTTCGCGGCCGCGCGCCGCGCGGTCCGAACCCATCTTCCAGGTCCCCTGCCCCAGCGCCGCGACGCTGGAGCCGTCATGCAGACGGATCCGGCGCCCGGGCCCGCTCATGATCCGGAGCCGCCCCCTCCGGTTCCTTCACCAATGCCGTCACCCGCGCCATCAGCGGTGCCCGCCGCGGCAGCCTCGGCCTGCTCGCGGTCGTTGTGCGGCCTACCCTTGGCCTGCGCATCGCCCGCCTGGTCTGGAACCCCGTTGGTCATGCCCGGCCGGTTAAGCTGGTCATGGCTGCTCGGAGTGGCGTCGGGATCGAGCGATCCCGATGGCTTCGTGTCGTCCTGCATGTGGCGCTCCATTTCCCCGAAGCTGAATACGGCAGGACCGGCCGGGGTTTCCTGCCCGGCCGGCGTTTTGCCGACGCCCCGCTTTGTGCTCCCTGCCTTTTGCCAGCCCTGAGCGGCCTGTTTCCAATAGGCCAGGCCATGACCGGCTTGCTTCAGGCGTGACCAGCGGATGCGCGCCGCGGCGAGGGCCGCCTCGTCGCCGCCGTCGAACAGGTCGAACACCCGCTCGAACATCTCGCCCTCGCCCATTCCGCTGCCATCGAGCAGGAACAGGTAATCCGCGCCGTTCGCCGCGGGTCCCGACGCGGCCGATGCCCCGCCCTCTATCCAGACCGGCTGCAGATAGGCATGGCCGAGCCGCGCCGTGCCGTGCGGCAGCCATACCGGCCCTGGCGCGCGCCAGAGGGCCTCGTCGATCTCCGACGCGCGCGCCTCGTCGCGGCAGCGCACCAGGGCCCGCTTGCCGAGATCGAGCGTGCGTCCGAGCAGACGCGGCAAGGCCTGCTCGGCGCTGCTGCGGGTGAGATGGTAGAAGCCGATCTCGGCCATCGCCGGATGCCGCCCGGTAGCTTCCGCTAGGTCTCGTACTGGCTTGCAACCAGGCGGTCGAGCAGGCGCACGCCGAAGGCGGTGGCACCCTTGGGGATGGTGGCGGCGTCCTTGCTGCTCCAGGCCATGCCGGCAATGTCGAGATGAGCCCACGGCACGTTGTTGACGAAGCGCTGGAGGAACTGCGCCGCCGTGATCGAGCCGCCGGGACGGCCGCCGATATTCTTCATGTCGGCGATGTCCGAGCGCAGCAACTTGTCGTAGGACTCGCCCAGAGGCATCCGCCACAAGGCCTCGCCCGACGCGACTCCCGCGTCCAGCAGCTGCCGGGCCAGCGCCTCGTCGTTCGAAAACAGCCCGGCATGCTCGTGGCCGAGGCTGACGATGACCGCGCCGGTCAGCGTCGCGAGATCGACCATGAAGCGGGGCCTGAAGCGTTCCTGGGCGTACCAGAGGATGTCCGCCAGCACGAGCCGCCCTTCGGCATCGGTGTTGATCACCTCGATGGTCTGGCCGGAATAGCTGGTCACCACGTCGCCCGGCCGTTGCGCATTCCCCGACAGCATGTTCTCGACCAGGCCGACGATGCCGATCGCATTGACGCGCGCCTGGCGTCCGGCCAGCACCGCCATCAGCCCGACCACGGCGCCCGCGCCGGCCATGTCCCATTTCATGTCCTCCATGCCGCCGGCGGGCTTGATCGAGATGCCGCCGGAGTCGAACGTGACCCCCTTGCCGACGAAGGCGACCGGCGCCTCGTCGCCGGCGCCGTTCCAGCGCATGATGACGGTCCTGGCTTCCTTGTCGCTGCCCTGGGCGACGCCAAGCAGGGCGCCGAAGCCGAGTTCGGTCATCGCCGCCGGCCCCAGCACCTCGATCTCGAGTCCCAGATCGGCGAGCGCCTCGATGCGGTCGGCGGTGCGCAGCGCCATGGCCTGGATGGTCAGGGACGGGTTCACCCCGCCGGTGGTGGGAAAGATCGAGCCGTCGCAGACCCACAGGTTCGGTACGTCCCAGGTCCGGCCGTCCGGGTTCACCACGCTGGTGCGCGGATCGTCCCCCATCCGGGCGGTGCCGTTCAGGTGGTTGGTGTCCTGG
>CAXTCT010000230.1:0-4165 GCA_964242565.1 uncultured Acetobacteraceae bacterium
GCTCGACGCCGACCACCTCGCTGGCGCTGACCCGCACGCTGCCGCTGATGTCGCCCGCGCGGGCGCTCGCGGTCCGCAGCAGTGCTGCAGCGGTGGAGGCCAGCGTATCAGCGTAGGGTTTCAGGTCCAGCGCCACCTCGGTCGGGACCAGGCCGCGCTGCGAGCGCAGGAAAAGGTGCGCGCCGAGTGCCGCCTCCAGTGCATCGACATGACGGGCGACCGTTGGCTGCGTCAGCCCGAGCTGGCGCGCCGCACCCGACAGCGATCCTTCCCCAACGACGGCCAGGAAGGTTCGGTACAGGGTCCAGTCCGGCTCGGTGCTCATCTAATTCCGTATAGCATCCCCACGCCAACACCCAATTTCCTTTCGCCCATGCCCTTGCCATCCTCGGGCTTCGTCGAGCAGCCGGGGACCAGCCGGCTCGCACGAGGAGCCGGTCGCGAAGCGCGCCCGGCCACACCAAAGGAGCATCCCATGAGCGGAACCATCGTCGTCTTCGGCTACGGGACCATAGGCCACCTGGTCACCGGACTCCTGCTGGAACGGGGCGACACAGTCCGCGTCGCGCAGCGCAACCGGCCGGCGGACCTGCCAAGCGGGGTCGCCTATACAGCCTGCGACGTCCTTGAGCGGGAGGCCGTGCAAAGGGCTGTCGAGGGGGCTGGGCAGGTCGTGCTGGCGGTCGGCTTCCCTTATGACGCGCGGGTGTGGCGCACGGCCTGGCCAAAAGCCATGGCCAACATCGTCGAGGCGTGCGCGGCGGCCAGGGCGCGTCTCGTGTTCCTCGACAACCTCTATCAGCTCGGCCCGCAAACTGAACCGCGAAGCGAGGCCATGCCGCTCAGTATCGCGAGCGAGAAGGGCGCGGTCCTGGCCGAGGTGACGCGCACCTGGATGGCAGCCAGGGGTCGCGTGCGCGTGGCCGCGCTCCGCTGCCCGGACTTCTATGGACCTGGCGTGGCCGCGTCGCACATCGGGAGCACTGGCTTCGGCCGGGTCGCGCGCGGCAAGCCGGCGCTGCTGGTGGCACCACCCGACACGCCGCATGACTTCGCCTACGTGCCCGACATCGCGCGGGCGGTGGTGACGCTGCTCGACGCGCCCGACGACGCCTTCGGACAGGTCTGGAACATGCCCTGCGCGCCGACCCGCGCCCCGCGCGAGATCCTCAAGCTCGGCGCCGACGCGATCGGCGTCCCGCTGCGGCTCACAACCGTCCCGCTCCGGCTGCTGCCGCTGCTCGGCCGGTTCTCGCGCATGATGAAGGAGGTGGCGGATGTCGGCTTCACCTGGGACCGGCCCTACCGGGTGGACGCCAGCAAGTTCACCCGGCGCTTCTGGTCGGACGTGACCCCGTTCGAGGTCGGCGCCCCGGCGACAGTCCGCTCGTTTGCGGCCTCGCCCGGCCAGGTGCGATCGCCTGCCGTTCCGGCCCGCCATGCTCGCACTAGGATAGGCGCAACGCCATGATCGCCCCCTCGAACACCGCTTTCGCCGAACCTTGGCGCCAGCTCTGGAACGGCGACCTCGCGCAATTCGATGCCATCGTCGCCGAGGAATTCGTTGCCCATGCTGCCCTGATGGGCCGGACAGGCGAGGGCGCGCTGCACGGCCGCGCAGCCCTCGGCCAGTGGATCGGCGGCCTGCACGCCGTGATGAACGGGCTTGTGTTCAGCATTGAGGTCGGACCGATCACCAACGCGGACCACCTGGTGGTCCGCTGGCGGGCGCAGGGCACCTACCAAAATGGGTTACCAGGCGTCCCTGACGCGGCGACGGGCCGTGAGGTCAACTTCACCGGGACCGACATCCTGCGTGTATCTGGCGGCAGGATTGCCGAATATTGGGTCAACTCCGACACCCTGCTCCTCATGCAACAGCTTGGGGTCCAAGCTGTGCCCGGCACCGCGGCATGAACTGCTCACGGCAAGATCCGGATGACAATGGAAATCCCATAGCGCCCAGCGACGGTCATAAACCGCGCCAGTGGGTAAAGGCCGAAGATCTCCTGCTTGTCGCTAACATAGGTGTACAGCGTGCCCATGGAGATGCCGAATGTCTTGGCAACATCCTCGCGCGACGTATTTTGGTGATCTCGCTCGCTGAACGGCCGCCCGGCTTTCCACAGCATCGCGCCGCTTCAGCCGCTTAGTCTCGCCGCTGGGCTGAAGGCTGTTTTTCCACCGCGTCCACGTCCTCCAGGACGGGCGGTACAGGAACTCCATCGTGGAACACGGCGAAGGAAGCGGCCGGCTCACGCGTCGTCTGCAGCCTGTTCTCGACCGCGTCGGGATCGGCGTGGCCGAGGGCCATGCCACACACCACCATCTGGTCCGCCGGGATGGTCAGTTGCGTACGGATCACCTGATGGTAGATGCTGAACGCCGCCTGCGCGCAGGTGTCGAGCCCCCTCGCCCGGGCGGCCAGCATCACGTTTTGCATGAACATTCCGTAATCGAGCACGCTACCTCTGGCCATGACGCGGTCGATGACGAAGATCAGCCCGACCGGAGCGCCAAAGAATTCGTAATTGCGCCGCACCTGCGCGTGCATGCGGACGGCGTCGCCCTTCTTGATGCCGAGCAGGCCGTATAGATCCCAGCCGATCCGGCGACGGCGGTCGATGTAGGGGGACATCCACTCGTCGGGATACGAGTTGAATTCGGCGGTATGCTGCCCCTCCATGGCCGGGTCGTCGAATGCGGCGAGGATCGCGGCCGACAGCGCGCGCCGTGCGGCACCGGTCAGGACATGGACCTTCCAGGGCTGCGTGTTCGTCCCGGACGGCGCCCGGGCCGCAAGGTCGAGGATGGCGGCGACGACCTCCACCGGGACCGGGTCTGGCAGGAAAGCGCGGATGGACCGGCGCCCTGCGATGGTGGCATCCACGGCGCGCGTCGTTTCGATTTCCATCATGGTCCATCCCTCCCGCGGCCAGCCGGCGCCGTCAATGGTATCCGACTGAATGTATGTTTCGCTGACGCCGGGGTCATTCAATAAGGTCAGCGATCGCCGCCAACCCCAAGGTGGAGCGGCTGACGCCCATCCCCCCGGCTTCAACTTCTACCGAGGTCGATCGTAACCGGGAAGCCAGGAGGCGGCGATGGCTGTTGACCCTCAAGTCGATCGAAACACATAAGGGCTCTGACTGTCATGGTGACCAGATGATCCCCGCATTGTTGCAAGGCCGGTTGCGTATTCCGGCCATCGCGTCGCCGCTGTTCCTGATCTCCGGCCCGGACCTGGTGGTCGAAACCTCCCGCGCCGGCATGGTCGGCAGCTTCCCGTCATTCAACCAGCGCACGCCAGAGGGATACGGCACCTGGCTGACGGAGATCCGCAGCCGGTTGGGCGATGCCGATGCGCCGTGGGCGGCACAGTTCGCGATCCACCGCAGCAATCACCGCCAGGATGCCGACATGGCGCTGACGGTCGAGCACCAGGTGCCGATCCTGATCACGGCGCTGGGCATCACGCGGGAGGTGACGGACGCGATCCATGCCTATGGCGGACTGGTGTTCCACGACGCGGTCAATATGCGCCACGCCAAGCGCGCGCTGGAGGCGAATGTCGACGGTATCATCGCCGTTTGCAACGGCGCGGGCGGCCATGCCGGTCAGTACAACCCGTTCGCCTTCATCGGCGAGCTGCGGCCGCTGCTGAGCGACAGGACGCTGATCCTGTCCGGTTGCATGGTGGACGGTGGCGCGGTCGCCGGGGCGATCGCGGCCGGAGCGGATCTCGCCTATGTCGGCACACGCCTGGTCAACACGGCCGAAAGCTTGGCTTCCGACCAGATGAAGCAGCTGGTGCTGGAGTCGGGAATCGATGACATCGAGTACTCGGCCGAGGTGGACGGCATCGGCGCCAACTGGCTGCGGCAGACCATGCCGAAAACCGACCTGCGCGACGGCGGCGCGGTCGGCACGCTGGACGTGGGGACTGTCCTCAAGGAGATGAAGCGCTGGCGCGACATCCTCAGCGCCGGGCAGGGCGTCGGCTCCACCCGCGACACGGTCCCGGTCGCCGAGCTGATCGCGCGCATGGAACGCGAGTTCCACGCTTCAGTCGACCGGCTCAGGCGGATCGCGGCGCCCGCCACGGCCAGCCGGGGGGCCGCCTGATCCATGGAGCTCTTGCGGGAACGGCGTGACGCGGCGGTCT
>CAXTCT010000231.1:0-4146 GCA_964242565.1 uncultured Acetobacteraceae bacterium
CTGCCGATGGTCGTGTGCGGCGGCGCGGCGCTGACGCTGCTCGGTGTGCTGGGCCATGCCGCGTGGTTGCGGCGGCGGCCGGACCGCTACCGTCGCGTCGCTTTCGGACCCGGACTGGCGGCCTCGCTGTTCGGATGCTGGCTGATCCTCGGATAGGCCGGGCGGGAGATCCGGCCGGCTTCCTGTTCCGGCGGACCCGACCCTATTTGTTGCAGATCTGACTGTCCGGGCTCGCGCTGTTGCTCGGGCCGTTCGAGCACAGATCGTAGTCGTGGCCTTCGCGCGACGAGGGGTTGCGGTAGGAATAGGGATGGTTCCAGGGATCGAGCGGGACGGTCGTGCCCTTCACGTAGGGGCCGTTCCAGGCCTCGGCATCGCCGGGACGCGTGACCAATGCCTGCATTCCGTCCTCGGTGGTGGGATAATTGCCGACATCGAGCTTGTAGGTGTCGAGGATCGAGCCCATCCGCTCGATCGACTGGCGCGCGATCGAGATCTTGGCGCCGCCGAGCTGGCGCAGCACCGCGGGCGCCACCAGGCTGATCAGCAGCCCGAGGATGGCGATCACCACCAGCAGCTCGATCAGCGTGAAGCCCTGCTCGCCATCCCGCGGCCCGATCCGCGCGCCGTCGCGCGGCCCCGACAACACCGAGCCGCTCCGCGTCGACATCAACCCCGGCATTCGCTACGAACGCCGACAACGTGGGAGGAGCTGGTCCTGGTTCCGTATATGGCCTGCATGGCGCTGGTCGCCTCACTCTATCATCTGCCGCCGCGCGTGCTGCCTGCCATCCATGTGGTGGAGGGCGGACAACCGGGGCTCATCCACCCCAACACGGACGGGACCCTAGATCTGGGGGTGATGCAGATCAATACGCGCTGGCTGCAGCCACTGGTCCGCTACACCCACACGCCGGGCAGCACGGTGTTCCGCCGCCTGCGTGACGAGCCATGTTATAACATCGCCGCCGCCGGGGCGATCATGCGCAGCTACCTCAACGAGACCCATGGCGATCTCCTGCGGGCGGTGGGCGACTACCACTCGCATTCGGTGCGCCTGAACCTGGCCTACCGGGCCCAGGTGGTGCGGGCCGCGCATGACCTGTTCGCCTCGTCCCGGCGCTGACCGGGCTCGCCGCGCGGGGCGATCAAAAACCTTTCCGGAACGCCGCTGTTATAATTTCGTCCTAATATAGATACGTCGTATACTCGGCGCCATGTCGGTTGTCGCAGCCTTGCTGACCTCGCCGGAACAACGTCCACCTGGCGGCGGCTACCCCATGCCCGGGGCCGGACATCGGCGGATCGGGCCGGCATGAAGCGCGTCGCCCGTCTCGACATGTCACAGGATCAGGATGTCGATGATCTGGTTCGGCTGGCGGCGCTGTTGCTGAACGCGCCGACCGCGGGCGTGGGCCTGATCGCCGCGGGGCGGGAATGGCTCAAGGCCGAGATCGGCCTGGGCAGGCGCGAAATTCCGCTCGAGGCGTCGTTCTGCGTGCATGCCCTGCCGCATCGCGACGGCCTGGTCATTCCCGACCTGACAATCGACCCGCGCTTCATGGACAACCCGATCGTCACCGGCGGCGGCCTGCGCTTCTATGCCGGAGTTCCGCTCAGGACAACGAAGGGTCTGCCGGTCGGCGCGCTGTTCGTGCTCGACACCGAGCCGCGGCCGGAAGGGTTGAGCGCGCATGAGTATTTCATCCTCAATACCCTCGCCCATCAGGCAATAAATCAGATCGAGCGTCCGGCTTTGCTCAGGGAACGATCCGACACAAGCAGGATGAAGCGCGATTTTGCCGACCGCGAGCGCATGTGGCGCTTGTCGACCGACATCATGATGGTGCTCGGACCCGGATACGTGATCAAGGCGGTCAATCCGGCCTCGACCGCCCTGCTGGGCTGGAGCGAGGCGGAATTGCTCGGTTCCCACGCCATGGCGCTGCTGCATCCCGACGACGAGGCCATCGCCCGGCTGCAGGTCCCGGCCGAGGCCGATCGGGCCAGGACGCGGAAATCGGGCCAGCGGGATGGCGAGGCGGTGCGAGATCGCTCCCCGCGTTGTTTCGAGGGCCGGATCCGGCACCGGGACGGGACCTATCGCTGGATCCGTTGGACGGCAGTGTCGGAAGCCGGTTCGCTGCATGCTCTCGGCCGTGATGTGAGCGCCGAAAAGGAGCAGGCCGAGGCGTTGCGCCAGGCCGGGGACGAATTGCGCCAGTCCCGGAAGATGGAAGCCGTCGGTCAAATGACCGGCGGCCTCGCTCACGATTTCAACAATCTGCTGACCGGCATCAGCGGCAGCCTCGACCTGCTTCAGGTCCGTGCATCGCAGGGACGTATAGGGGAGCTCGATCGGTATGTCACAGCCGCGCAGGATGCCGCGGGCCGGGCGGCCTCGCTGACCCAGCGCCTGCTGGCCTTTTCGCGCCGTCAGACGCTCGAGCCGAAACCGACACGCGTCAATGCCCTGGTGACCGGGCTCGAGGAGCTGATCCGGCACACCATGGGCAGCGCCACGACGGTGAGGACCTTGCTGGCGGCCGATCTCGGGCAGGTTCTGTGCGATCAGAACCAGCTCGAGAACGCCCTGCTCAACCTGTGCATCAATGCGCGGGACGCCATGCCTGGCGGGGGGCGGCTGACGATCGTGACGGCGAACACGACAATCGATCCGGCCGATCCGGGCGCGGCCGATCCGGAGGCGGCCAACCTCCCGGCGGGGCCTTATGTCACCCTGGATGTCATCGACACCGGGTGCGGCATGACGCCGGAGGTGGTGGCACGGGTTTTCGACCCGTTCTACACGACCAAGCCGAGCGGGCAGGGCACCGGCCTCGGGCTGTCGATGATCGACAGCTTTGCCCGGCAGTCCGGTGGCCGGGTGCGGATCACCTCCGAGCCCGGGCATGGCACGATGATGCGGATCTACCTGCCGCTTCACCAGGGGGTGCCGGAGCCGCCAGCCATCGCGGCCCGGCAGGGTGCGGTCCCGCCGGCAGGCTCAGGCGAAACCATCCTGATCGTCGATGACGAGCCTGTCGTGCGTATGCTGATCAGCGAGGTGCTGGGGGAACTGGGCTACATCACGATGGAGGCGTCCAACGCCGTCGCAGGGCTGAACCTGCTGCAATCGGAAGCGCGCATCGACCTGATCATCACCGACCTCGATCTGCCCGGCGGGATCGACGGCCGGCAGATGGCCTACACGGCCCTGCTCCGACAGCCCGGTCTGAAGATCCTGTTCGTAACCGGTAGCGCGCGGCATCTGGCACCGGATCAGGCGCCGTTACCCAAAAACACGCGGGTCCTGACCAAGCCCTTCACCATGGATGTGCTTGGGTCCATGGTCGGCGCGGTAATCGCCGGATGAGTCGCAGAAGAGGATCGACCGGTGGGAACCGATAGGCGGTCCCAGCCGGAGGATCCCCCAGGCGAACGGGCTCTCGGCGAGAGTGTTAGGCGATAGTACCGTTGAGCCTGTTCGGGAAGAACAGATAGTTGGAGGCGGCACCGCCGCCATAAACGATGTTCAATACCTGCGTCGTGGTACGGCGGAAGGTCAGGCCGTTGATGTCATTGACAATGAAGTTGTAGGCGTTGGTGTAGCCGGGCGCCTGCAGCAGCGTGCCCACGTCATCGGCCTCACCGGAGAGAGCCGCGCGCAGTGCCGAGATCGCGTTGGTGGCCGTGCCGGCGCCGAGATCGGAAAGCAGGGTGCGGATGGCACCCGCGTGGTAGGCTTCGGTGGCGAGGATTCCCGCCGCGGCGGTGAGGTAGTTCTTGTTGCTGATGAGGGCGGCGGCACCACCATAGGCAGTCACCCCGACATCCTCGAAGATGTAGGCGCCGAGCAGGAAGCTTACGTCGTCGGCGAACGGGTTGAAGGTCTGGCCCGGGACGATGAGGCCGGCCGCGACCGCGAGCGTGGTGAAGCTCGTCACCAGGTCGATGGTCGGCTCGGCGACGGCGCTGGCTCCGAGAACGTCGCGGATGAAACGCACATGCGCCTGTTCGTCGACGGCGATGCGCTGGGCATAGGACGCAATAGCTGGGCTGACGAACGGGACCAGGCTGCCGCCGGTGACGGTTCCCTGCGTGCCGGTGCCGGTCGTATCGGCCGCGGCAAGGCCGGTTCCGGTC
>CAXTCT010000232.1:0-4142 GCA_964242565.1 uncultured Acetobacteraceae bacterium
GGCATCGCGCCCACGATGGCGGTCCCGGGCGGGAAGGTCCCGGCCAGGCCCTCCAGCGTGCATCGGGCCATGATCGAGAGCGCGAGGGCAGACCGGGCCAGAGGCGCGATGGCAGGCAGCGCCGCGGCCGCCACCTGCGGCTTGACGGCAAGCACGATCGCCGATGGCTCGAAGCCCTCGGGCACGGCGTGCGCATCCTTGACATGACGATGCGGCGGCTCGACGACCCTGTCGGCGGGATCGACCACGACCGAAGGCGCAAGCCCACGGGCCTGCCATCCATGCAGCAGCGCCATCCCCATTCGCCCGCATCCCAGCAGCAGGAGCGGAGGAATGGGCGCTTCCTCAGGCATCAGGCTTCACCCGCGCACTCCAGCATGGCGGCTTCGAGCGCCTCGGTCGGGGTCTTGCCGCCCCACAGCACGAACTGGAACGCGGGATAGAAGCGCTCGCACTCGGTGATGGCGATATCGACCATGTCCTCGAGGCTTTCCGCCGACGCGCCGGACGTGCCGCGCAACAGCACCGAATGCCGGAACAGCGGCATGCCGTCATCGGGGTCCATGCCGAAATGGCCGATCCAGAGCCGCTCGTTGGCCAGGGCCAGCAGCTCGAACAGAGCACGGCGCTGCTGGGCAGGCACCTTGAGATCGAAGGCGCAGGTGAAATGCATCGCGCTGATCTCGCGGGACCAGGAGAAATACAATCCGTAATCGCACCATTTGCCGGGAGCCTCGGCGGCCATCTCGGTGTCCGTGCGTCGATCGAACGCCCATTCATAGCCGCCGACGATCTGTTCGATCAGGTCGAGCGGATTGGGCGCGATGTGCGGGGTCTCAAGGGTCAGAGCAGGCATGAGGGGCTCCCCGGGGCTTGGAGGACGGCCCGGCATGCACCGGGCTCCATCGTCTGCATGATCAGGCAGGGCTCTGCGACTCCGAGGCTTGCAAGGTGCGCCCACCCGGGGGTTACCCCCCTGGACAGCCTATGGATGCAGCGCCGCCTTCGCAAGCCGCATCAAAATTCGGTGGGTGGCGTCACCGGAGGTGGCATCGCGGCAGCAGGGGGGCCTCCTGGCGCACCATGGCCCGCATGCGGATCATGGACCTCGGACGCAGGAACGGGCTTGCCGCCTTCAAGCGCCGTGATCCGGGCTTCGAGAGCCGCGAGACGGGCTTCGGCCTGCTCCTGTCCGGCACGGGCCTGGCTGGCGAGTTCGCTCACCACCTCGAACTCCTCGCGGCGGACCAGCGCGAGCTTCGCCATCGCCTCGTCCACCCGGGTGCGGACCAGGGCACCGAGTTCCTCGCCGATCCCCGCGATGGCCGAGAAAGCCCCACCGGCGACTCCGGCGATGTCGTCGAAGAATTTCGCTCTTTCTACCATGACGCGGCTCTCCTGGTTAATCCACTGCATAGGTGGCCATCCTGTATATCGTGTTGGAGGTCGCTCCTTCCAATCGGCCGACGCGGGCTTTTGCGTGAATTTGCCGGCTCGGCCTATAAGCCTCGGCCATGATCCTGCTCACCGGCGGCGCCGGCTTCATCGGGTCCTGCCTGCTGGCCGCGCTGACGGCACGCGGGCAACGGACCATCGTCGTCGACTGGCTCGGCTGCGGCGAGAAATGGCGCAACATCGCCCGCAATCCACCTGAACGGCTGATCGCCCCGGACGCCCTCGAGGCGTTCCTCTCGAGCCGGGAAGGCGCCATGGTCGAGGCCGTGGTGCATCTCGGCGCGATCAGCGAGACCACCGCGCGCGACGGCGACCTCGTGTGGGCGCGCAATGTCGAGCTGCCGCGACGGCTGTGGAACTGGTGCGCGCAGGCCGCCGTGCCTTTTCTTTATGCCTCCTCCGCCGCCACCTATGGCGCCGCTTCCGGAGCGGATGCCTTCAGCGACGATCCGGCCCTGCTCGATCGGCTGCGGCCGATGAACCTGTACGGCTTTTCGAAGCACGCCTTCGACCTGCAGGTGCAGGCACGCCTCGCCCGGCGCGAGGCCGCCCCGCCGCAATGGGCAGGGTTGAAATTCTTCAACGTCTACGGCCCGAACGAGCTGCACAAGGGCGGCATGATCTCGGTGGTGAAGGTGAAATACGACGAGATCGTCCGGGGCGAACCCGCCCGGCTGTTTCGCAGCGACCGTCCCGACATCGCCGACGGGGCACAGGCGCGCGACTTCATCTGGATCGGCGACGTCGTCGAGGTGATGCTGTGGCTGCTCGACCATCCCGCGGTCAGCGGGCTGTTCAACTGCGGCACCGGAAATGCCCGCAGCTATCTCGATCTGGCCCACGCGGTATGCGACGCCGCCGGACGGCCGCGGGCGGTCGAGTTCATCGACATGCCGGCCGCATTGCGCGGGCAATACCAGTCCTTCACCCAGGCCGACATGAGCCGCCTGCGCGCGGCCGGCTATGACCGGCCCTTCACCTCGCTGGAAGACGGCATCACCCGCTACGTGCAGGCGCATCTGCTGCGTGGCGAGCCCTATTCCTGATCTCTCTGCAGCGGAGCCTGTTCATGCTGCCCGTCCTGATATTTCCGCAGTTCGACCCGGTGCTGCTGCATCTGGGGCCGGTCTCGATACGCTGGTACGCGCTCGCCTATATCGTGGGGCTGGTCGCCGGCTGGCGGCTGATGCGCCGGCTGGTGACCTGGAGCCCGGTGGTCGGATCGCCGCTCGACGTCGACGACTTCCTGACATGGGCCACCTTGGGCGTCGTGCTCGGCGGGCGTCTCGGCTACATCCTGTTCTACCAGCCGGGCCTGTATCTCAGCCATCCGGCGGCCATTCTCGAGGTATGGCACGGCGGCATGAGCTTCCATGGCGGGGCGCTCGGCGTGATCATCGCCCTGATCCTGTTCGCCTGGAAGCGGCGGCTGCCTCTGCTCCTGTTCGCCGACCGGCTCTGCACGGTGGTTCCGATCGGGCTCGGGCTGGGGCGGATCGCCAATTTCATCAATGGCGAGCTATGGGGCCGCCCGGCATCGCCTGCGCTGCCCTGGGCGATGATCTTTCCGGAGGTCGATGCCATCCCGCGCCATCCCTCCGAACTGTATCAGGCGCTGCTGGAGGGATTGCTGCTGTTCGGCGTGATGATCGCGGCGGCCTCGCGTTCCTCGATACGCGCGCGGCCGGGGCTGCTGGCCGGCCTGTTCCTGGCCGGCTATGCCGTCGCCCGCATGATCGGCGAGATGTTCCGCCAGCCGGACGCCTTCATCGGCTTCCTGGCCTTCGGCGTGACCATGGGCCAGATCCTGTCGGTCCCGATGCTGATCGTCGGGCTCGGGCTGATCGCGCAGGCACGGATGCGGCACGCGCGGGCGACGTGAGCCGCCCCGAACGCCTCGACCGGTTCATGGCGCGCGCCAACCGGGCCTATTACGCGACCCGCGACCCGTTCGCCGACTTTACCACGGCGCCCGAGATCAGCCAGGTGTTCGGCGAGCTGCTCGGCGCCTGGGCCGCCGTGGTCTGGCAGGCCATGGGCCGTCCCGATCCGGTGATCCTCGCCGAGGCGGGGCCGGGCCGAGGCACGTTGATGGCCGACGCGCATCGGCTGATCGGCCGGGTCGCACCGGATTTCGCCGCCGCCATCCGCCTGCATCTGGTCGAGAACTCGCCGCGGCTGCGCCGGCTCCAGCGCGAAGCGCTGCGGCCCTACGCGACGCCGGTCTGGCACGACCACATCGAAAGCCTGCCCGAGGGGCCGTTGATCCTGATCGCCAACGAGTTTCTCGACGCCTTGCCGATCCGCCAGTTCCGGCGCGGCCAGGGGCGCGACCAGGATGGCTGGCTCGAGCATCATGTCGGGCGGGACGGCTCGCTGTGGCTGGCTTGCGGGCCGCCACCAGGGCCGGCCGGCCGGCGCGAGGTGCCGCCGGGCGCCTGCATCGAGACCTGCGAGCCGGCGCTGGACTGGGTTGAGTGGCTTTCACGGCGGCTGGGCGCGCAAGGGGGCGCGGCGCCGCCCCTGGATTACGGTCCCGAAATGCCCGGCTCTGGCGACACGCCGCAGGCGCCGAAGGATGGTGCCTCCTGCGCCCCCCCCCGGGCCGCGGGAGAAACCGCCCCCACCCCCCCTCTCGATTTTCCCCCCCTTCGCGCGGCGGGATCCCCCCCCCGCGTGCATCGGGC
>CAXTCT010000233.1:0-4122 GCA_964242565.1 uncultured Acetobacteraceae bacterium
GTGCCGTCGAGCCGGGCCAGACGCCCGACCCGTCCGGGCGGATCCCCGGCCGACGGGACGCCCACATCCTGGGCCTGCGCATCTTGGGCCCGCGCCGGCGGCGCCCCGGCCAGCACGCCGGACGCAATCATGCTGGTTGTCGCCAGCAAGGCCGTCAGCCGGAAAATCCTCGAATGCCTGTTCATCGGCGCCCTCGCTCAACCCGGAATTCCTGTCCGGAACAATCGGACCCGATTGGGTTGATTCGATGGCGGCATCGGCGCGGCCTGCTCACGCGGTCAGTGCGACTTGCCGCGTCCGGTCGTCTGCTGAAGGGCGTCGATCCGCTTGGAGGCTTCCGCCTTGTTGATGGACGGGTCGAACTCCTCGCCGGCTTCCGCACAGAGCGTCTTGAGATAGGACGCCTGCGCGCCGGTCATGGTCTCCTCGCCGGTGGCCCAATCGTCGGGATTCTTGACGGTGTTCGACGGCAACGCCTGCTCGTCCACCGGGTCTTTCTTGGGGTCATTGCTCATGGATCGCCAACGCCCACGTTCTTGTTTGGTTCCCACTCCTGACGAGATTCAGCTTCCGGCGCCGACGCGGTGGCGATAGCCCAGCGCCTCGGCCACATGCGGCCGTTCGATCTGCTCGCAGCCGGCGAGGTCGGCGATCGTGCGCGATACCCGCAGCATGCGGGTGAAGCCGCGGGCGGAAAGCCGAAGCCGGTCGGAGGCCTTTTCCGCCATCTCGATCGCAGCCTTGGACGTCTCCAACCGGTCCAGGGCGGCCTCGGAATTGCGCAGGCCGTCCTGCCGGGCGTGCTGGCGCTTGCGGCATTCGGAGATGCGGCAGGAAACCACGCTGCTCGATTCCCCCCTCGGCGCGCGCGCGATCTCGCTGGCCGGCACCGGCTGCACCTGCACGCAGAGATCGATCCGGTCGAGCATGGGCCCGCTGATCTTGCCGAGATAATCCTCTCCGCAACGCGGCGCGCGTCCGCATTCCCGCGAAGCGTCGCCAAGATGGCCGCATCGGCAGGGGTTCATGGCGGCGATCAGCTGGAAGCGCGCCGGATAGGTCACATGCGCCGCGGCACGGGCGATGGTGGCGCGACCGGTCTCGATCGGCGCCCTTAGCGCCTCGATCGACTGTCGTGCGAGCTCCGGCATCTCGTCCAGAAACAGCACGCCGCGATGGGCGAGGCTGACCTCGCCCGGCTTGGCGCGGGGACCGCCGCCGATGATCGCCGCCTGGCTCGCCGAGTGGTGCGGCTCGCGGAACGGCGGACGCAGCACCAGCTTGCCGCCGACCAGCAATCCCGCGACGCTGTGGATGGCACTGACCTCGAGCGCCTCCGCCGCGGAAAGATCCGGCAACAGCCCGGCGAGGCGGGCGGCGAGCATGGATTTGCCCGCACCGGGGGGTCCGACCAGCATCAGGCTGTGGCCGCCGGCGGCGCTGATCTCGAGGGCGCGTTTGGCGGTTTCCATCCCCTTCACGTCGGCAAGATCGGGCCCGGGGGCCGGTTCCGCCATGCCCGGCAGTTCCGGCGGCGTCAGCACCTGGCTGCCCCGGAAATGATTGACCAGGGAGAGCAGATCCGCTGCCGCGAGCACCTCGATCTCCCCGCCCCAGGCCGCCTCGCCGCCCTGCTCGGCGGCGCAGATCAACCCCAGCGAAAGCGCGCTGGCGCCGAGGGCGGCGGGCAGCACGCCGGCGACCGGGTTGATCCGGCCATCGAGGGAAAGCTCGCCGATGGCCGCATAGCCGGCAACCTCGTCGCGCGGCAGCACTTCCATCGCCGCCAGCACGCCAAGGGCGATGGCGAGGTCGAAATGGCTGCCTTCCTTCTGCAGGTCGGCAGGGGCGAGATTGATCAGGATCCGTTTCGGCGGCAGCGCCAGACTCATCGCCGTGAGCGCCGCACGCACCCGCTCGCGCGCTTCCGCCACCGCCTTGTCGGCCAGCCCGACGATCAGGAAGGCCGGCAAGCCGCTGGAGATCTGCACCTGGACCTCGACCGGCACGACGTCGATTCCCGAGAAGGCAAAGCTGCGTACGCGGGCAATCGACATGGGCGGGAACTCCAGCGAGCCCGCATTATCCCAAGAACAGCTTAAGGAAGAATTGAGCCCCCGGCAGGAATTCGAACGGATCCACTGGACGGGCCCCGATCTCGCCCGGCGTCAGCGCCGCTGATACAGCAACCGGGTCCGGATGGTGCCGTCCAGCGCCTTCAACGCCTCGAGCAGCTGGTTGGCATCGTCGCGATGGGTGTCGGCTTCGACGACGACGTAGCCGATCTCGGGATCGGTCTCGAGATACTGGGCGGCGATGTTGATACCGGCACTCGAGAAGATGTCGTTGATCTTGCCGAGGATGCCGGGGACATTGTGATGCACATGCATGAAGCGGGTGCCGCGCGGGCGCGCGGGAAGCTGAACCTCGGGAAAATTGACGGCGCCGAGCGTCGCGCCGACATCGCTGTAGGCGATCAGCTTGCGCGCCACCTCGACGCCGATGCGGTCCTGCGCTTCGGCGGTCGAGCCGCCGATGTGCGGGGTCAGGATGACGTTGTCCAGCCCCAGCAGCGGGGTGTTGAAGGCATCGGCGTTGCTGCCCGGCTCGACCGGAAAGACATCGATCGCGGCGCCGAGCAGATGGCCGTCCCGCAGCGCGCCGGCCAGCGCGTCGAGATCGACCACATGCCCGCGCGCGTTGTTGAGAAGGAAGCTGCCGGGTTTCATGCGCCGGATCTGGGCCTCGCCGATCAGGTTGCGCGTCTCCGGGGTATGAGGCACGTGCAGGCTGACCACGTCGCTCCGGGCCAGCAGCGCATCGAGGCTGGCCACCGGCGCGGCATTGCCGTGTCCGAGCTTGTCGATGACGTCGTGATAGATGACGCGCATGCCGAGCCCCTCCGCGAGCACGGAGAGCTGGCTGCCGATGCTGCCATAGCCGACGATGCCGAGCGTCTTGCCGCGTACTTCCCAGCTATTGGCGGCCGACTTGTCCCACAGGCCGGCATGGGCGGCGACGGATTTGGGGAAGATGCGCCGCATCAGCATGATGATCTCGCCGATGG
Organism: uncultured Acetobacteraceae bacterium; assembly: GCA_964242565.1. Classification (GTDB taxonomy): domain Bacteria; phylum Pseudomonadota; class Alphaproteobacteria; order Acetobacterales; family Acetobacteraceae; genus Lichenicoccus. The sequence goes on from CAXTCT010000233.1 coordinate 3,068, forward strand.
CGAGTTCCGCGACCGACCGGGTGTTGCTGTAGGGCGCGTTGAACACCGGGATGCCGCGGGCACGGGCGGCTCCCAGCGCGACCTGGTTGGTGCCGATGCAGAAGCAGCCGACCGCGATCAGCCGCCGCGCCGCCTCGAAGACCTCGGGAGTGAGCTGGGTGCGGCTGCGTATGCCGATCAGGTGGACATTCTCGACCGCCTCGCGCAGCGCGGGTCCGTCGAGAGCGCCGGGAAGGCGGGTGATGCTCGAATAGCCCGACGCCCCGAGGAGCCCGACGGCACTCTCATGCACGCCTTCGAGCAGCAGGATCCTGATGCGATCCTTTGGCAGGGAGAGTTCGCTCGGCATCGGCGTCGGTTCCATGAAAGGCCAGCGAAGGGGAGCCGGCTGAGGTCGCGCAGGATCTAGCCCAGCGCGGCCTGGTTCGCCAGCGCCTGCAGGGCGGGCGCGAGCAGCCGCGGGTCGCCGACCGCGAGCACGGTGCCGTCGCCGTCCTGGCGCAAGGGCCGGCCCTGCCAGTCGGTCACGCGGCCACCGGCGCCCTCGATCACCGGGACCAGCGCGGCCCAGTCCCAGGGCTTCATGCCGCATTCGGCGATGATGTCGATCTGGCCCAGCGCCAGCAGCCCGTAGGCGTAGCAGTCCCCGCCCCAGTACACGCGCTTGACCTTCGCCCGCAGGCGGAGCCAGCGCGGTTCGCTTGCGGCGTCGAGCATCTCGGGGGAGGTGCAGGATAATTCGGCGTCGGCGAGGACGGCGCAGGGCCGCGCGCGCGGCAGGCCGGGCAGGGCGTGCGAGACGAAGCGGGTCGGGACGCCGGCGAGGCCGATCCAGCGCTCTCCGGTGATGGGCTGGTCGATCAGGCCCAGCACCGGGACACCGTCATCGAGCAGGGCGACCAGCACGCCGAAGCTCGGCCGTCCGGTGATGAAGGCGCGGGTGCCGTCGATGGGGTCGAGCACCCAGCGCCAGCGGGAGAGAGGCCGGTCCAGGCCGAATTCCTCGCCGAGGATGCCGTGCGTGGGCAGCCGCTCGGACAGCACCGCGCGCATCG
>CAXTCT010000234.1:0-4120 GCA_964242565.1 uncultured Acetobacteraceae bacterium
GGCGGCCACCTGGCTCGGCGCGCGGGACCAGCTCGGGCATGAGGTGTTCGTCCGCGGGGCGGCCGAGGATCTGACCGAAATCGACCGGTCCGGCCTGGTGCTCGATCTGCCGCAGCTGCTCGGCGCCTATATGGGCGCCATGCGACGCATGGCCAGGCGGCGGGTATACCGGCTGAAGCCGCTGGCCTTCTGGACGGTGCAGGATGCGCTGGCCCGGTTGCGGCTGTTGCTTGGCGACGCCGTGCCGGGCTGGTGCGCCCTGGCGCATTTCATGCCGGACTGGAACCGGAGCCGTGCGCTGCCGGATGATCAGGCCGCGCGGGCGGCCCTGGCAGGAACGCTTGTCGCGGGGCTCGAGCTGGCGCGGAGCGGCGTGCTGGAACTGCATCAGGAGGAGCCGTTCGGCGCCATCCTGGTACGCCGGGCCGAAGCCGACGCCCTGCGGGAAGCCGCGGAATGATGTCGGAGCCGCCCCCGCTGGCGGTGCGGCTGGCCGAGGCCCTAATCTTTGCCAGCAGCGAGCCGGTGAGCGAGCGGGCCCTACTCGAATTGCTGCGGGCGCGCGATGCCTTGCCCGACGCGGGCGAGCCGGATCAAGCCATCGCCCTGGCCGGCGTGCTCGAGGGGTTGCGGTCGCTCTATGCCGGGCATGGCGTACAGCCGGTGCAGGTTGCCGGCGGCTGGCAGTTCCGTACCGCCCCCGACCTCGCGCCGCACCTTACCAGGGTGATGTACCGCCCGCGCCGGCTGCCGCGCACGGCGATGGAGGTGCTTTCGATCATTGCCTACCACCAGCCCTGCACGCGAGCTGAAATCGAGGAGATCCGCGGCGTCTCGCTGAACCAGGCGACGCTGGACGCCCTGCTCGAGGCCGCGCTGATCGCCCCGAAAGGCCGCAAGGAGGTTCCGGGACGGCCGGTGCTGTGGGGCACCTCGCCAGAGTTCCTGCGCCATTTCGGCCTGCGCGACCTGCGCGACCTGCCGCGTCGTGAAGAGCTGCTGGTCGAGCTTCCCGTTTCGGGCACGCCACGCGGGCGCGAAGAAGCCGAGGCCGCCAGTTCCGGCGGCCCGGCAGGCGTGCTAGAGCCTGACGAAGCTCCGCCTGGCGGACACGCAGGCGACGTCGCCGGATAATGCCGGATAATCATTGCAAGGCGGCCCTGGCGCCGCCGGAGAGCCCAGGGCCCCATGTTCAATTTCGCCTGGTCCGAGATTGCGCTGATCGGCATCGTCGGGCTCGTCTTCATCGGCCCCAAGGACATGCCGACGGCCATCCGCGCCGTCACCGACCTGCTGAAAAAGGGACGCAAGCTCGCCGGGGAGTTCCAGACCCATGTCGACGACATGGTGCGCGAGGCCGATCTCGGGGAGGCGCGCGAGTCGTTCCGCGAGCTTCGCGGCATGAATCTGCGCGGGCAGGTGATGAGGGCGCTGGACAATGACGGAAGCCTCCGCCGCACCCTGACCGATAACCCGCTGAGCGCGGTGCCGGCAGCCTCGTCGTCCGCCATACCGGGTACGCCGGAGAGCTATGGCGCGGAGATCCACACGACGAGCGGCACGCCGGTCTCCGGGGAGGAATTGCTGCGCCGACGCAACGCGCCGCATTACCTGCCGGGGATGATGCCGGGCGCCGTGCCCGACTTTGTCGAGCGCGGCATCATCGAGCCCGACGAAGGCGACGATCCGGCGCCGGGGATCATCCCGCCTTCGACCGCCAGGCGCCTACGACGGCTGCGCGCGGCGCCGGCTCCCGCCTTCGTGCCACCGGGCAGTTTGCGTCCCTATTCGGATCCCTATTGAGCGAGGATCCACGCGCGTGGAGAAGGTCCTGAACAACGATCCGATCAACGACCAGCCGATGCCCCTGCTCGCGCATCTGGTGGAATTGCGACGCCGCCTGCTCTGGTCCACGGTGTCGTTCGGCCTGTGCTTCCTGCTTTGCTATCACTACTCGGCCCGGATCTATTTGTTCCTCGCACACCCGCTGGCCGAGATCATGCGTCAGAAAGGTGAGCAACCACATCTCATATATACAGCACTTTACGAGGCATTCTTTACCTATCTGAAGGTCGCCATGTTCGGCGCCGGTTTCCTTTCCTTTCCGGTGGTTGCGAGCCAGGTCTGGATCTTCGTCGCACCGGGGCTGTACCGGAGCGAGAAGCGCGCCTTCGCGCCGTTCCTGATCGCCACGCCAATCCTGTTCCTGCTCGGGGCTTCGCTCGCCTATTATTTCGTATTTCCATTTGCTTGGCGGTTTTTCCTGAGTTTCCAGACCACGTCCGGGGCGGACGGCCTGCAGATCCAGCTTGAGGCCAAGGTGAGCGAATATCTCAGCCTGGTCATGAAGCTCATCATGGGGTTCGGGATCGCCTTCGAACTGCCTGTTGTTCTGACATTATGCGCCAAGGTCGGCCTCGTCACCTCGGCCAGCCTGAAGAAGATGCGGCGCTATGCCTATGTCGGGGCCTTCGTGGTGGCCGCCTTGCTGACGCCGCCGGACGTGATCACCCAGACCGGTCTCGCGGTGCCGCTGATCATTCTCTACGAGATCTCGATCATCACCGCACGGATGGTCGAGCCCAAGCCCGTTCCCGATGAGGCAGACTGATGCATGACCTGCGGGCGCTTCGCGCCGATCCGGCCGGGTTCGATGCCGACCTCGCCCGTCGTGGACTGCCCGCTGCCTCGGCGTCGTTGTTGGTGCAGGACGAGGCGCGCCGTGCCGCGCTCACGGCGCTGCAGGACCGGCAGGCGCGGCGCAACACGCTGTCCAGGCAGATCGGGCAATCCAGGCGCTCGGGCGGCGACAGCGTGGCGCTCGAACTCGAAGCGGTGTCGCTGCGCGGGGAGATCGAGCGGCTCGAGCGCGAGGCGGCGCAGACCGAGGCGAAGATCCAGCGCGATCTTGCCGAGTTGCCGAACCGTCTGGATGGCGGCGTTCCGGACGGTTCCGACGAGAGCGCCAACGTGGTCGTCCATGAGCACGGCGAGCGGCGCGATTTCGCTTTCGTCCCGAAGCAGCATTTCGAGCTCGGCGAGAGCCTGGGCATGATGGATTTCGAGGCCGCGGCCCGATTGTCGGGCAGCCGGTTCGTGGTGCTGCGTGGGCCCCTGGCGCGGCTGGAGCGCGCGCTCGGCCAGTTCATGCTCGACCTGCATACGGGCGAGCATGGCTATGAGGAGCATGCGGTGCCGCTGCTGGTGAACGAGGCGGCGATGTACGGCACCGACAAGCTGCCGAAATTCGCCGACCAGTCCTTCCTGACCACCGATGGACGCTGGCTGATCCCGACCGCCGAAGTGCCGCTGACGGCGATGATGGCCGGCGAGATGGTGGACCCGGCCCGGTTGCCGATCCGGATCACGGCGCTGTCGGCCTGCTTTCGCAGCGAGGCCGGGGCGGCGGGACGGGACACGCGCGGGATGCTCCGCCAGCACCAGTTCCAGAAGGTCGAGCTGGTTTCCGTGGTCGCGCCCGAAGCCAGCGAGGCCGAGCATGAGCGCATGACCATTTGCGCCGAACGCGTGCTCGACCTGTTGGAGATCCCCTATCGCCGCATGCTGCTCTGCGCCGGCGATACCGGTTTCGGGGCAGCGCGCACGTACGACATCGAGGCCTGGCTGCCGGGCCAGAAGGCGTGGCGGGAGATCTCGTCCTGTTCCAACACGCGCGACTTCCAGGCCAGGCGGATGAATGCCCGCACCCGTCAGGCAGGCGGGCCACCGGAATTCGTCCATACGCTGAACGGGTCGGGCCTGGCCGTCGGCCGGACGCTGATCGCGCTGATGGAGTGCTGCCAGCAGGAAGACGGCTCGATCGCCATACCCGGAATGCTGCGGCCCTATATGGGCGGCCTTGAGCGGATCCACGGGTGAGGGAGGCCGCGCGGCTTGCCCCGGCGGCGGCCCGCAACCGTGAGCCGATCCTCGCCGTCCTGCGCGACCGGTTGCCCGGGCCGGCGCTGGTGCTGGAGATCGCAAGCGGCACCGGCGAGCATGCGGCCTGGTTCTGCGCCGCTTTGCCGGAGGTGACCTGGCAGCCGAGCGACCATGATCCGGAGGCGTTGGCCAGCATCGCCGCCTGGCGCGAGGCGGCGGCGCTGCCCAACTTGCGGCC
>CAXTCT010000235.1:0-4116 GCA_964242565.1 uncultured Acetobacteraceae bacterium
CTCGTCCGCCCCCGCCGGTCCAATCGCCGCGCCGAGCGATGTCGAGGCCAGGCTGGTGGCGCTCTGGAGCCGCCTGCTCGGACGCCGCGACATCGCCCTCACGGATGATTTCTTCGACCTCGGCGGGCATTCCCTGCTGGCTGCGCGCCTGCTCGCGGACGTGTCGAGGGAATTCAACAGGACCATCAGCTTTGCCACCCTCTTCCGGGGACCCACCATACGCGAACTGGCGGAGCTCATCGGCCAGGACGAGGCGGTCGCCGAGGACAAGCAGGTCGTGCAGGTGCAGCCGGGCGGCAGCCTCACCCCGGTATTCGCCATCGATCATAGCTGGATCTACGATAATCTGGCCCGGAAGCTCGGTTTGGACCGGCCCTTCTTCGCCCTGCAGGCCACCCGGGGCGACCTGAAGGACGGGAGCGGCGAAATCCACAGCTTGCAGCGCATGGCCGCCGAACAGATCCGCATCATGCGCCGGCAGCAACCGCAAGGACCCTACGTGCTGCTGGGTCTGTGCATGGCCGGCGTGCTGGCCTACGAGATCGCGACACAGCTGCAGGACCAGGGCGAACAGGTGCCGCTCCTGATCATGATCGATACGTGGTCGCCGGGCTATCTCGCACGACAGCCGAGGATGCAGGCGAGGCTCGCGGACTGGTCCTATCGCTGGCAGAGCCTGCGTTCGGATTTCCGTCGCGGCACCGGTCGCGGCGGCACCGGTCACGGCGGTACCGGTCACGGCTGGGGCAGCATGCTGGGGTTCGGCTTCACCAGGCTGCGTGAATTCATCGGCAAGAGGATGCATGGCGCGGTCGCCCGTCATGCCGCGATGCTCGACGATGGCGCGGACATCGACCCGGTCAAGCTGCTCGACGCGGCGGCAAGATTATCGAACCAGCGGCCATTCAGGGGCCGGATCTGCCTGTTCCACCGGGACACCATGCCCAAGGGCCGGTTTCTCGACCCCCAGCTCGGCTGGAACGATTTCGCCGCCGGCGGCATCGAGACCTGCTCCCTGCCGGGAGATCATTTCAGCATGTTTCGTGATCCAGGGGTGATCACCATGGCGGCGGTTATCGATCGTATCCTGAAGGGTGAACGGATATAACGGCGAAGGACGCTTCATAATGGCGAATGATCATGGATATCCCGTACACAGATCCATTCGGCGCCTTGCTGATCAACCCGGCGGCGTTCGCGGGGGACTATAACCGGGCGCCCTTCGGACTGCGCCATGACCTGCATGAACTCGACCTGTTTTCCATGAGCTCCCTGTCCTATCTGTCGGGATTGTATCAGGATCATATCGACGATTATTTCGTCGCCGGCAGCGCCCCGATGCCCGGTTCGGCCTTCTATTCCGTGCCGCACAACACCCAGGATCCGTGCAAGGTGCTGGCCGCCCTCGACCAGGTTCCATCCAGGCTTCTTCTCAAACGCCCGGAGACCTACGACACGCGGTTCCGCTCTCTGCTCGACCGGCTTTTCGCCCAGATCGTGGAACTCCAGCCCGGTCTGGCGCGCGAGAGGATCGTGCGCCTGGAATCCGCTGTGCTCATCACGTCGGCGGCCACCACGACGCCGTTCCATTTCGACCCGGAGATCGCCTTCTTCTCGCAGATAGCCGGTGACAAGACCTATCATGTCTATGCGCCCGAGGCGTTGAGCGAAGCCGAGCTGGAAGATTTCTACGTTCGCGACGTCGTCAATATCGGCCAGGTCGATCTCGCGCGGCGCAACCCCGCCTCGGAACATGTCTTCAGCCTGCGTCCGGGCCTGGGGCTGCACCAGCCGCAGAATGCGCCGCACTGGGTGGAAACCGGCCATTCGCGGTCGATCTCCTACAGCTTCGTGTTCGAGACCGAAGCATCCCGGGCGGTCGGCCGGACCCGGTCCTTCAACCACGCCCTGCGCAGGCTGGGCATCCGCCCCAGTTCGCCCGGCGCGTTTCCCCGGCGCGACGCCCTCAAGGCGGGAACGCTGGCGCTGGTCCGGCCCGTCCGCCGGAAGCTCGGGAGACTGGTCCGTCACGCCACCGGACGATGACGCCGGACCACGGCCTGCGATGCCGTGCGCTGTCGACGCCGCATGATCCGTGACACGCGGCCACGGACCCGACCGTCCTTGGTGCGAACAGGCTTCAGGCGGCGCGGCCTCGCGGTCCTGACCGGCGCCATCGCATCGATGGCGGCAGGGCCGGTCCAGGGGCCGATCCAGCGGCCGATCCAGGGGCCGGCGCCACCCTCCATCCTGTTCGATGGCCTCTACCAGAAGGTCGAGATGCAGGGGCTGTTCGCCGACCAGAAGACCTTCGCCGACGCCCTGCCCGACGCGCCGCCCGCAGCCATCATGACGCAGTATCGCCGGCAATCCGCGCGCCCCGGCTTCCGGCTGGATGCCTTCGTCGCCGGTCACTTCACCCTGCCGGCGCACCAGGCGATCCGCTACAGGCCGCGGCCCGATCGGGATGTCCGCTCCTACATCTCGGCGATGTGGACGGTGCTGAAGCGCGCGCCGGACCAGGATGCGCCCTATTCGTCGCTGCTGCCGCTGCGCCACGACTACATCGTCCCGGGTGGCCGTTTCGGCGAGATCTATTACTGGGACAGCTATTTCACCATGCTCGGGCTCGAGCGGGACCATCGTCACGATCTCGCCGCCGACATGATCCGCAACATGGCCTCCCTGATCGACCGTTATGGCCATATCCCGAACGGCAACCGCAGCTACTATCTCAGCCGGTCGGAGCCGCCCTTCTTCGCCTGCATGATCGACCTCATGGCGGTCCGGGAGGGAGATCATGTCTATCTCGAGTATCTGCCGGAATTGCAGCGCGAGCATGATTATTGGATGGAAGGGGCGGCATCCCTGCCGAAGGGCCAGGCGCACCGCCATGTGGTGCGCCTGGCCGACGGCACGCTGCTCAACCGCTACTGGGACGACCGCGATGTCCCACGGGACGAATCCTATCGCGAGGATGTCGAGACGGCACGAGGCAGCGCGCGTCCGGCCGCCGAGGTTTATCGCGAGCTTCGTGCCGGCAGCGAGACCGGCTGGGATTTCAGCTCGCGCTGGCTCGCGGACGGCCACACCTTGTCGTCGATACGCACCACGCAATTGCTGCCGGTCGATCTCAACAGCCTGATGGCCCATATGGAACAAACGCTGTCGCACGCCTACGCCCTCAAGGGCGACAGCGACCGCGCGGGAAGCTACGCGGCCATGGCGCGAACCCGCATCGGGGCGATCCGCCGCCTGCTGTGGGACGCGCGCGACGGCATCTTCACCGACTATCTCTGGCCCGATGCGAAACAAACCGACGCGGTCACGGCGGCAACCATCGTGCCGCTGTTCTTGCATCTGGCCACGGCGGACGAGGCGGCAGGGGTGGCGGCGGCCATCCGGGGGCGTCTCCTGCGCCCGGGCGGCTTGACCACCAGCCTCGAGCTGAACGGCCAGCAATGGGACAGCCCGAATGGCTGGGCGCCGATGCAATGGATGGCCGTCTCCGGCCTGCGCGGCTATGGCGAGAACGCGCTGGCCGGCGAGATCGCCCGCCGCTGGATCGAGCGCGAGATCGCCGCCTATGCCCAGGCCGGCGTCCTGCTGGAGAAATACAACGTGCGCGTGACGCGGCCGGCGGCGAATGGCGGTGGCCAGGGAGGCGAATACCCGCTGCAGGTCGGCTTCGGCTGGACCAACGGCGTGCTGGTCAGCCTCATGGACCTCTACCCCAAGACCACCCAGGCCAGTCTCGAGGCGCACCCGCAAACAGCCGATTTCGGGCGCTGAGCGGGACCCGCATCCTCCACGCGCCCAGGCCGGCTGCGGCGGCCACCCGGCCCCGAAGGCGGGGCACGACGAACCCCGGGCGGCTTTGGTCGTTAAGCCGGGACCATGACCATCGCCGGGACGAATAGCCGCCGGGGCGGCCATCGGCCCGCAACCGCTGGGAGCCCGAAGCGATGCCGCCCGTGATGTTCTGCATGGCCGCCTTCGCCGCTTCGGGGGGTTTCTATCTGCTGCTTGCCGGCGCGCTCAGCGCGAACGAACTGATCACCGCCGGGATCGTGGCCGTCGCCGGCGGCGGTCTCGCAACCGTCCTGCGCCTGGGCG
>CAXTCT010000236.1:0-4111 GCA_964242565.1 uncultured Acetobacteraceae bacterium
GTTCCGGAGGCGGGCGCAAAGCGCTGACCGAGACAGACCCTGCATTGCTGGACGACTTGCTGGCGCTGGTCAGCCCATTGCCGTGCAGACAATCCGCAACTGGTGGCACGGTGTCGGATGCAAGCGCTATCCGGGCGCGCCACCTGACGATCACCGCCGATGGCGGGGGCAGCAACGGCTCGCGCGTGCGCCTATGGAAGCGCGAACTGCAAAAGCTGTCCAATGAACTCGGCCTCGAGATCCGCGTCCACCACCTGCCGCCCGGGCAAGAGCGGCCTGACCGTGCAATGTGAACTCGACACCAGCAGCTACCCAAAAGGGATTGTGGTGACCGATCAGGAAATGTCTGAGATCAACATCCTACGCGACGACTTCCACGGAGAGTGGAACTACACGCTCCACCCCTGCAACAAAACAGGTCGCGCAGTTAATTCCTGACAAGCCCTAAGATCCTATACCAGATCATCGCCAACCAAGACTTGCGATAGAACCCTCAATTCAGACTACCACGTAAACTCCATGACATTTTCGATTTCACAGTGAAAAGCGGTCTGCTCTCTGGAAATAGGCTATGTGGCGTGAGAGGCCCTTGCCCGGCGCCGCGTCACGCTTGCGCGATCACCGCCGAAAATGAATTGTCTGACATATGAAGGAGGGACTAGCGTCCGAATTGCGTGAGTTCGGGAGCGGACTTCGTCAGTATAATACCAAAGAAGTATCAGTCCAAAAAATAATACGTAAGAGGAAGTCCATGATCGAACATCAGGCTCTTGCAGGCACGGCGCCTCTCTGAGGCGTCCTGTATCGATGCGGGTCGGCTCGTGGCTGCGACAGCATGCCAAGCCCGGCATCTCACTGCCGACAATAACTAATAACATCCATTCTTGGAGAAAAATTATGGGAAAACGCTCAGGAAGCGGCGTGTCCTCCTTGCGGCGGGGATTCCTTCTCGCTCTCATGGCCGGAACGATTCTTGGCTCCGCCCATACCGCCATCGCGCAGACATTCACTCCGATCAAGCCGCCATCGGTTCCGCTGATCACGCGAACGCCCTACGTGAACACATGGCTGCAGAACAGCAGCGCGATCGCCCCCGGAACATGGCCCACCTACTGGGATGGGAATGTCAAGGCGATCACCGGCATCGCCTACATCGACGGTCTGTCGTATCTGTTCATAGGAGCTCCCGCGACCGCCAACCTCACCAACATGAAGCAGACGGCGCTCGAGACCACGGCGACGCAGTCGAAATTCACCTTCAACGCCGGCGGCGTCACCCTGAACGTCGATTTCCTGTCACCCGTGGAGGCAAAGGATCTCAAGCGGCTCAGCATTCCGCTGTCCGACATCGTCACCACCGCGCAGAGCAGCGACGGAGCACCGCACAAGGTCACCGTCTATTACGATATCAGCGGCGAGTGGGCGCACGGAGACGACAGCCAGCTGATCAATTGGGCGCCGGAGAATATCGGCCTGAATTTCGATGGCAGCAACAAGACCGGCAGCCTTTTCGCCTGGACGGTCAAGCCCACCAATCCGGCGGTGTTCAACCAGTTTAATAATTATCCCTCCTGGGGAACCGTGCTTTTCGCAACCAAGACGACCAACAAGCTGACGACGGAATCAGGTGGCGCCGACGCGGTGCGGGCCCAGTTTGTCGCCAACGGGCATCTCGATGGCAGCAACGACACCGATCAGCCTCGGCCGATCAACAATAATTTCCCGGTTTTCGCCTTCAGCAACGCGTTCGGCAGTGTTGGCGTCACGCCGACGCAGCCATTCACCCTGCTGCTCGGACATGTGCGCGACCCGGCGATTAATTTCCTCGAGACACGTCAGCACTCGCTGTGGAGGAAATACTGGCCGGCCTACGAGAACATGCTCGCCTTCGCCTATAACGACTTTCCGGCGGCGATTGACCGCGCGAACGCGATGGACAGCTATATCAGCAATGCCGCAGCCGGATTCGGGGGGCCGCACTATGCGGCGATCACGTCTTTGGTCCTGCGGCAGGCCTTCGCGGGCACCGAGCTGACCGGGACCATCAAGAACCCCTATTTATTTGTCGAGGAGATCAGCAGCAGCGACAATGTCTCGACCGTGGACATCCTCTATCCGTCGATGCCGGCCTTTCTCTATACCAATCCGGAACTTGTCCGCTACATGCTCGAGCCGGTGATCTATTATTCAGAGTCAGGCCTGTGGCCGGCTTTGTATGCTCCACATGATCTGGGCACGACCTACCCGAATGCGAGCGGACATAATGATGGCGGCGGCGAGAATATGCCGGTGGAGGAAACCGCCAACATGCTGATCATGGCCGACGCCTATATGCAGCATGTCACGCCGCAGGAAGCAGCGACCTATGCCAAGGCCCATTACACGCTGCTGCATCAATGGGGCACGTATCTGACGACCATACCCTCGGGCGTTTCCTATCCGAATGCACTGGACCCGCAGTTCCAGAACCAGACCGACGATTTCACCGGATCGATCGCGCATAGCGTCAATCTGGCGCTCAAGGGGATCGAGGCGGTGGGCGCCATGGGCCAGATCGCGAATTTTGCTGGAAACACCAAGGATGCCACCTACTTCACGCAGCAATCTCAGTCGATGATCGGCACCTGGGCCAAGCTGGCGCAGAACAGCACCTCCACCCATCTGCTGCTGCAGTATCGTGAACCGGCCAATGCCTACAGCCCCGATACCACTGGCGAGCCGGACAGCTACTGGAGCCTGAAATATAATTCCTACCCCGATCAACTGCTCGGGCTGCACCTGATCCCGCAGAGCATCCTGACTGAGGAGGCGGATTTCTATAAGACCCAGGAAACGCCGGACGGCATCCCGCTCGACCCGCGCCACGCTTACACCAAGGCCGACTGGGAGCTGTGGACGGCGGCAGGCAGCACCGATCCAACCCTGATCCAGAACCTGTTCGACGAAGTCTATAACTACGCGAACACGACCACCGCTGGCGCTCCGTTCCCCGACTGGTACAATATGAACGGCACCTCCAACGGATTTAAGGCTCGACCGGTCATGGGCGGCGCCTTTGCTCCGCTTACCCTGCTGTTGAATAAGGGAGGCTAAGGGCTTGTCAGGAAATAGCTGAATCGGGTGGCGTTTGGGGGTAAATGGGGGTTCCCCGGTCACGGAGCGGTTTCGTAGCGTGCGTACATGATCGATGCCAGCGCCAATCGGTCACCGCGTCAATCGAGGCAGGACCAAGAACCGTCTCGATCGACCGCGCGGAATAATCAATCGTCTCGTCGGCGCCCAGGTTACGCACGAACTCCAGATTTCTCGCACTGCAGACGGCGATCACCCGCGAAACGCCGAGCGCCTTGGCCATCTGGACAATGAAACTGCCGACCCCGCCGGACGCACCGATGACAACGAGGCTGTCGCCCGGGCCGACCGCCGCATGATCGAGCGTGAGCAGGGCGGTCTGCCCGGCCGGCCAAGTCGAACAGCGGCACGAAGGGAAAGCTCCGGCGCGCGATCATCCGGCGATGGCCCGCAATCATCTGCCAGTCGATCGGATTGATGGAGGCGGCCTTGACCTGAATCTGAACCTGTGTGGCAGACGGCGCCAGGACCGGAAACTCCGACACCAAGGTCAGGACCTTATCCGCCGCTCCATACGCCGACTGGACGATCGCGGCTTGCTCGCGCATTTTCGTGTCGCGCCCCGGCGCGCGAGATCCGCCTGGCATGGCCGTGGTTGTTCGCGTCATGACGAGGGGCATATAAACCCGCGACCCGGGTAGGTTGCGTCACGGAGCGGGGCGAGCCCGTCGCGTGATCGGGAAGTTAGGGTGATTACCGTCTTGTTCGGGATCGAGCGAAGGGAACCGAGACTACATCCGCTTCGGCACCTCGATCCCGAGCAGCCAGAGCCCGCGGCCGAGCACCGCCCGCGCGAGCAGGCATAGCCCCAGCCGGGAGGCGCGTTCGGTGTCGCTGCGGGCGGCGAGCACCGGGCAGTCGCTGTAGAAACGGCTGAAGCTCTGGGCGAGCGAGAAGACGTAGTCGGCGATCTCGTTCGGCGCGAGGTTGCGGCTGGCCGAGGCGACCACGTCGGGCAGCCTCGCGCATTCCAGCACCA
>CAXTCT010000237.1:0-4083 GCA_964242565.1 uncultured Acetobacteraceae bacterium
GCTCGATCGCCGAGCCCTGGCTGGATATCCAGGCCCGCGCGCTGGCCCCGCAGGACCCCGCGGCCCGCCTCGACTTCAACTTCATCGCCGATCCCGCCCGGCCCGGTGCGGAATGCCCTGCCCCGATGGGACATCATCGCTGGGAGTTCCGCCTGCACCGCCACGAGGACCCGCAGGCGGCCAACACCCCCGAAGGCATCGGCAGGCTGCTCGCCAGCCGCGGCATCGATGCGGGCGACATCGAGATCCTGGCAAGCTGGGTCTATGTCTTCCACGTCCGCCAGGCCGATTGCTGGCGGCAGGGACGGGTTTTCCTGTGTGGCGACGCCGCCCACGTGATGCCGCCCTTCGTCGGCCAGGGCGTGAGTTCGGGGGTGCGTGATGCCGCCAACCTGTGCTGGAAGCTCGCCGCCGTCCTGCGCGGCGCCGCACCCGCCGCCCTGCTCGACAGCTATGAAAGCGAGCGCCGGCCGAACGTCATGACGCTGACGCGGTTCGCGCTGCGCGTCGGCGCCCTCGTGATGGTCCGCAATCGCCTGCTCGCCGCCGGCCGCGACACCGTCTGCCGGATCGCCGTCACGCTGCCCTGGGTCGGCCGTCATGTCAGCCAGTTCCACATCAAGCCCGAATGGATCTCCGGGCCCGGCCTGTTCACGCCGCGCCGGTCGCGCCGCAGCCCGGCCGGACGGCTCCTCTGGCAACCCTGGGTGGTGCCGGCCAGCGGCTACCGCAGGCGGCTGGACAATCTGCTCGGCCCCGGCTGGGCCTATCTGTCCTGGCGCAAGGCGAATATGCCCGCGTCGCTCGCGCGGCTGGGGGTGCGGGAACTCGTGGTGCATGAACGGCGGCGGTCCTGGGCCGGCTTGCCGGAAGGCGAGGTGGTCGATATCGACGACATTCTGCGCCGGCAGTTCAGGCGTCATCGCGCGCGCGGCATGCTGGTCCGGCCGGACCGCTTCATCTACGGATCGGATCGCGACGATCTCACGCTTGATGGCTCCGGGCTTGCGCCCCGTGGGCAGGAGCCGCAACCCACCGCCATGGAGACCGCGAAGGCCGCGAGCCGGCGCGAGCGGCCCCGGGGGATCTTCGTCCTGCCGTGGAGGAGCGCCGTCAGACCGTGAACTGCTCGACGATGATCCGCTCGGAAAGACTTTGGTCCGGATCGAACAGCACCGTCGTTCGCAGGCCGCGATCCTCGCTGACGGCGACCGACACCACGTCACGGACCTCGGTGAAGTCGGCCACCGCCGCCACCGGCCGCTTGTCGCCTTCGAGAATATGGAACTCGACATCCGCCGAGCTCGGCAGCAGGGCGCCGCGCCATCGACGCGGCCGGAACGCGCTGATCGGGGTAAGCGGCAGGAGGTTGGCCGAGAGCGGCACGATCGGCCCGTGCGCGGAAAGATTATAGGCGGTCGAGCCAGCCGGGGTGGAGACCAGCACCCCGTCGCAGACAAGTTCCGGCAGCCGCACGCGTCCGTCCACCAGGATCCTTATCTTGGCCGCCTGCCGGGTCTGGCGGAACAGGAACACGTCGTTCAGCGCCAGCGCCTCCTCGACCAGGCCCGATTGCGTCACCGCATGCATGCGCAGCGGATGCAGCACCGCGCCCTGCGACCGTACCAGGCGCGCCGGCAGATCCTCCTCCACCAGCGGGTTCATCAGGAAGCCGACCGTGCCGCAGTTGATGCCGTAGACCGGCGTTCCCGCCAGCAGCACGGCATGCAAGGTCTCTAGCATGAAGCCGTCGCCGCCGAGGCAGACCACGACTTCGGCCTGCTCCACCGGCACATTGCCGTAGCGCGCGACGAAGCGTTCGAGACCTGCCTGCGACAGCGCGTTCGGGGCCGCGACGAAAGCAATCTGGGTCAGCACGGTCTCGGGCGGCCAGACCGGACCGGACAGGATATCGAGGACGCTGCCGGCTGGAACCGCGCAGCCATCCCGCGCCGCGCCCGATGCGGCATCCGCCGGCAGCTCATTCTCGGCCACTACGTCGCGTGGCGCCGCATCGTCCGGCGCGGAGGCCTCCGTCACGCGAGACGTCGGTGTTCCAGCACCGGAATACCGGTTCGCACCCGCTCGGTCCTGGTCGCATCGAGGGTGCCGGTCGCCCATCCGGGACCGCTCGACGCTCGCGCCACGACACTGCCCCACGGGTCGATCACCATCGAATTGCCGTAAGTCAGACGGGTCGCGCCGTGTCCGTCGATATGCCGGCCGGTGGTCGCGGACGCCGCCAGCCAGCATTGCGTCTCGATGGCGCGGGCACGCAGCAGCGTCTCCCAATGCGCCTCGCCGGTCTCCGCGGTAAAGGCCGCGGGCAGGATGATCAGCCCGGCACCGGCACGACGCAGCTGCAGGAACAACTCCCCAAAGCGCAGATCGTAGCAGATGGCGAGCCCGGCGGTGATCCGGCCGAGCTGAACGGTCACCACCTTGTCGCCCGGGGCATAGACGTCGCTTTCGCGGTAGCCCTCGCCGCTCGGGGTGACGATGTCGAACAGATGGATCTTGCGGTAGCGCGCCAGTTCGCGGCCATCCGGACCGAAGACCAGAGATGTGTTGCAGATCCGCTCGCCGGACAACTCCCCGATCGAGCCGCCATGCAGATAGATCCCGGCCTTGCGTGCGATGCCCTGCAGCAGGGTGTAGGCCTCGCCGGCGACGCCGCTTCCATCCAGGCCCGGAAACGTCTCAGCCTGCGTGAATTTGGTTTCGCGATCGCCGCCAAGACACGTCCACATCTCGGGCAACACGACCAGCTCGGGACGGTCGGCTTCCAAAGCGGCGCCGATCAGCTGTCTCGCCTGGGCGATATTCTCGCGCTTGTCGCTGCCTGGAGACATCTGGACGACGCTGATACGCAAGCAGGCTCTCCGTTCAGGACTGCTTCGACCCGGCCTCCCTGCCAAGGGGGATCAGCTGCAACAAATCGTCAGGAACCGGCTCCTCGAGCGTCCTGTCATACAGGCGCTGAAGCCCGATTTGCAACCACGTCTCAAACAGGAGAGCGGCGCATTCGGACGCGCGGGTGCTGGTGCTTCGGTTCATCACAGCGATCAGAGCGTCCGGGAATGAGGCAGGTTGCATGCCCCCGGCCCGCTCGGTTTTTTAAGACGGCAGGTGTGACATGCATGATCGCAAGACTGCCATCATCGCAAGCCTGCCATCATCGCAAGCCTGCGGCGATACGTCCGACTTCCACCGCGGCGGAGGCATTGGGATGGCGGACGGCGATCAGGGTCTGCCTGCGGATCGCATCGCTGACGCTCGGATCCCTTCGGATGATCCCTGCGAGCGGTGGGGTCCAGCCGAGAAAATTGGTGCAGGCCTTGGCCAGGGTGGCGTAGGCGCGTTCCCCGCTGCCGAGGCTCGCGGCCTGGTTGACGATGACGCGCGTATCGGCGGCGGTGTCGTCGCTGCTGCCCAGAACCAGGCGGTCGCGCGCGTGCAGCTTCAGCACGGCATAGGCGTCGGCCAGCGCCGTTGGCTCATCCGTGGTCACCACGAGCAGGGTGTCGGCCCATGCGGCGAGCCGGCGCGTGATACGGTCGATGCCGGCGCCGAGGTCGAGCAGAAAGGTGTCGTAGGCGTCCAGCGCACGCAGGCTGGTCAGCATGGCATCCAGGGCGGCGACCGTAAGACCGGACAACACCGATGCACCGGCCCGGCCCGGCAGGATGCCGAAGGCCGGTCCCGCGCCGTCGGGACCGGCGTAGGAGGTGATCGCGTCCGACAAGCCGAACCGTCCCGAAGCGACATCGGAGAGGTCCCGCGTCGGTGTCAGTCCGAGCTGGATGTCGATGTTGGCGAGACCGAAGTCACCGTCGAAAAGGAGCACTCTGGCTCCCTGTCCGGCCAGAATGTGGGCCAGCGTGATCGACAGCCAGGTCTTGCCGACGCCACCCTTGCCCGACGCGATCGCGATCACCCGTCCGGCCGGCGTCATGGCCGCGGCGTGGATCCGGCCGGCGGAGATGTTGTTCATGGACGGGCGGGCCTCACGAGCTGGACAGGGCACGCCGCTGGGCGGCGATGTGGAGGGGTAGGGCGGAACGCGTCACGTATTCGGCCTCG
>CAXTCT010000238.1:0-4082 GCA_964242565.1 uncultured Acetobacteraceae bacterium
CGGCCAGTCCCGGACCGACATAGCCGATGAAGGCCGGATAATGTCCGCTGCCGCCGCCGACGACGAGGGCCACCTTGCCGGCCGGCGTGGCACTCGCGCGCAGCACGCCGCCCTTCACCGCGCGATGCGTGGCTGAATGGACCGCGCAGAAGCCGGCCAGCGAAGTTGCGGCGAAATCCTCGGCCTTATCCAAAATATGGGTCATGCCGGCTCAGCGAGGCAGGATGCGGCGCAGATACTCGCGGTTGAGCGCGCTCACGCTCAGGCCGTCGCCGCCGTAATGCTCGACCAGGAAGGCGCTGTTGAAGCCGTGCTCGATCATGATGCGCGTCGCGGTGCGGTAGTTGATGGTGCCGAGTTCGAGCGGCAAAGGCCCGGTCACGACCATGCCGGTGGTGGCATCCTCGGTGCGGAAATAATTCTTGGCGTGCCAATAGCCGGCAAATGGGGCAACCTTCTCGATCATCTTCAGCCAATGCTCCATCGGACGGTGCAGGCGGATGAGGTTGCCGATGTCGGCGTTGATCTTGACGTTGGGCAGGTCGATTTCGGTGGTGAAGCGCACGGCGCTGTCGGCGGTGCCGAGATAGGTGTCCTCGTACATCTCGAGCGCCACCTCGATGCCGAGTCCGGCGGCATGTTGGCCGAGTTCGCGAATGCGCGTGACCGCCTTGTTCCACATCGCAGGGTCATCCGGCGGGTTGAGTGCTCCCTGCGCGGTCCAGAACCAGAGCGCTTCCTTCTGTGCGGGCTTCAGCGCCTCGAACAGCCCGAACGACACGGCGCCCGCGCCGATCCGCGCGGCGGTGTCGATGACCCGGTGATTATAGGCGAGGTATTCGTCGCCGAACTGGTCGTCGATGACGCTGCGGCGCGCCGTCGAGATGGCCGGGATGGTCAATCCGGCCTCGCCCACGACCGCCATGAACTCGTCCAGCCGGGAGGGCTCGAGATCGGCGATGCGCAGCCAGCTGTCGGTCGGGTCGAGCTCGGAGAAATTGGCGTCGCTGACATCCTCCAGCGTCTTCGCCCAGGCCTCGGCCGGCTGGTCCTGCACGCTGCTGCCGTCATGGAGGAGGTTCGGATACTGGATCATGGCCGCCGCGATCGGCCAGTTGCTGCGGTTATAGCGTGCCGTGGTCATGCCATCCCTCCTGTGCCGCCGCCAAGTTCATCCTCGATATGCGCGCGGATAATCTCCTCGAAGCTCTGCTCGGAATGAAAGCCGAGAGACTTCGCCCTCCGCGCATCGAAGGCCTGCGCCCAGCCGCCCACCATCCTTTGTATGACCGGGTCCGGCTCGCGCCTGATCAGGGCCACCGCCTGCTCGCCGGCCACCGATCTCAGGGCCGCGATCTGCTCGCCGACGGTGACCGACAATCCCGGCATGGACAGGTTGGGGCGCCCCTCCAGGCTGGCCTGGTCGAGCGAGGCGGCGTGGGTAAGAAAATGCACCGCCGAGCGCGGGCTGGTCATCCAGTGGCGCACGTCGTCGGTGACCGGCAGGATCGCCTCCAGCCCGACCAGCGGCTCGCGGATGATCCCCGAGAAGAAACCAGACGCCGCCCGGTTCGGCGCGCCCGGACGCACGCAGATGGTCGGCAGGCGCAGGCCGATCCCCTGGATGATGCCGCGCCGGCTGTAATCGGCGAGCAGCAATTCGCCCATCGCCTTCTGGGTGCCGTAGCTGGTCTGCGGCGTGAGGGCGTAATCGTCGCCGATCACAGCCGGGAAATCGCCCCCGAACACCGCCAGCGACGAGGCGAAGACGAATTTCGGGACCCAGTTGCCTGAGGCATTCTCGTGGCGGATCGCATCGAGCAGCAGCCGGGTGCCGTCCAGGTTGACCCGGTAGCCCTTCTCCAGGTCGGCCTCGGCCTCTCCCGAGACGATGGCGGCCAGATGGTAGATCAGGTCCGGACGGGTCTTGAGCAGCGACGCCGCCACCTCAGGCGCCGAAAGATCCAGCGCCGCACAGCTGGCCTCGCCGGTGAAGCCGGCCGGGGCGCCCGGGATGACAACATCGACGAGATCGAGATGGGTCACCGCCTGGCCGATGACGGCATCGTCTTGCACCAGTCGTTCGGCCAGTTTCCGGCCCAGCATCCCGGCCGCGCCGAGAATGAGAACACGCATCAGGACATCTCCCGCTTCTTGTCGCTGGCCGGTTCAACCGCCGCCATTGCGTTCGGGTTCAGCGTGCCATACCGGCGGCCGGCGGACCAGCCTTGCGGCAAAGCAGCAGCATCGTGTCGACGCCTTGGGTCTTTCCAAAACCTTCTTGCAGAACAAGGGGTTTGGCGAAACGCAGGGCGAGCGGCATGAAAATCCGGTTGTACCACCACATCGAACGCACGCGATTGCGTTCAAGGAACCACATCCCGAGGCCGACCAGCCGGCTGCTGCGCGGCTGCATCCCGAACACAGCACTCTGCTGCACCGCCAGGCCGGCCCCTCGCAGGCGTTCAAGCAGAAGCTGCGGCTCGTAGCGCCGGCAATGGCCGACCAGCGCGTCGAACGGCGTCCAGGCGTCGGGATGCAGCGGCACCGAGATCAGCAGGGTGGCGCCGGGTGCCGCCACGCGGGCGAGTTCGGCAAAGGCGGCGACATCGTCATCGACATGCTCGACGATGTCGAAGGCACAGACCAGTTCGAAGCTGGCGTCGGCGAGCGGGATGTTGGTGACCAGCCCGCAGACGGCATGTCCTCCGGCCGCGCGCAGCCGCTCGAGCGGCGGCAGGCTCAGCTCGACGAAGCAGCTGCCCTCGATCGGCAGCCGGGGGCGCATCCCCGGGGCGACTTCCAGCCGCCTCGGCGCGTGCGCCGCAAGCCGGCTCACCAGTTCCCAGCTATTGAAGCGCTCCGGACGGACCAGCCGGACATCCGACCAGAGCTGGTCGTAGAAGCGCCGGTTCGCTTCGCGCAGCGTCGCCGCCCGGACGGGCTGGATGGGCTGGACAGGCTGGACAGGGCGCATGGCTCAGGCCTCGTGCTGGTTCGCCGCCTGCTCGGCTTCCTCGGTCAGCCGCTTTTCGTTGCGTTTCAGGAACAGGATCGCCGCCGTCACCGCGATCACCACGATGATGCCCGCGGCGATGCCGAGCGGTCCGGAGATGCGCTGCGCCTCCTTTCCGAGCAGGTAGGCGGCGATGCCGTAGCCGCCGGCCCAGCCAATGCCGCCCATCGCATTATAGAGCAGGAAGCTGTGCCAGGGCATGTGGTTGGCGCCGGCCAGCAGGGCGACGAACGTGCGCAGCACGGCGATGAAGCGACCGAAGAACACCACCTTGCCGCCATGCCGGCGGAACAAATAGCGGCCGAGCCTGAGGCGCTGGTCGCTCAGCCCGACATGCCTGCCGAACCGTGCCAGCAGGCGGAAGCCGATGAAGCGGCCGATCAGGTAGCCGAAATTATCACCCATGATCGCGCCCAGGATCGCCACGGCCAGCACCCACACGATATCCAGCCGGTGGGTGGTGGCGCAGTAGATGGCAGCACCGATGATCAGGCTTTCTCCGGGCAGAGGCGCGCCCATGCTCTCGAGCATGACGATCAGCCCGATGGCGCCATAGCCATAATGCTGCAGGAGATGGTCGAGATCGTGGATAAGGAACATCGTTCTCGACCAGGCTGCCGGCGGCCCGTCCGTCCGCGGGTTCAGGAACCGCGAGGCACCCTTTATTGTCAAGCCGTTGTGGATCAGGACAGGATGACGAGAATGAGCCCCGCGGTCACCAGAACCAGGATCGAGGCGCCATGCGGGAGCTGGCCGTCGGAAGTCAGCGCAGCCCTGGTGGCCGGCAAGACCACGGGCCTGTCGATGCTGCGCGCGGACGGCGCCGCCCTGTTCTGGCTTGAGGCCCGTCCGTCGGAAGCCGGGCGGACGGTGCTGTGTTGCCAGCAGGCGGGCCATCCGCAGCGCGAGGCGAGGCTCGACCTGACCCCGGCGCCGTTCGATGTCGGCTCGCGCGTGCATGAATATGGCGGCGGCGCCTATGCCGTATCGGCGGGCCCTTTTGGCCTTCGCCCTCCGGCCGGCCGGTCCGGTCGGGCTGTCCGAACCCGGCCCGCCCCCCCCCCCC
>CAXTCT010000239.1:0-4059 GCA_964242565.1 uncultured Acetobacteraceae bacterium
CGGTCCGGCCGCTGCGCGCCGTGCTTGCCCTGGGTGTGCTGGCCCACAGCGCCGTGCTGAGCGCCTGCGGCATCCCGCTGTCGAAGCTGCGCTTCCGCCATGGCCAGATGCTGACCCTGCCCGACGGGCTGCTGCTCGCGGACAGCTATCACGTGTCGCGCTACAACACGAACACCGGACGCCTCACGACCGCGATGTTCGAGGAGGTCGTCGGCGCCTTGCGCACGAGGCTGGACGCCGACGCCGGCGATCAGCTGCCGCTGAACCAGTTATAGCCCTGGTCGGCCCAATAGCCGCCGGGATAGCTGTTGGTGACGAAGATCGCGCCGATATGCTTGGGGTTCTTGAAACCTAGCTTGGTCGGCACGCGCAACCGCAGCGGATAGCCATATTGCGCCGGCAGCGCCTCGCCCCCGTAATCCAGCGCCAGGATCGTCTGCGGGTGCAGCGCGCTCGCCATGTCCATGCTCTCGTAATATTTGTCGGCGCACCGGAAGCCGACATAGCGTGCGGTCAAGTCGGCGCCGATCCGCTCCAGAAAGGTCCTGAACGGCACGCCGCTCCATTGCCCGATGGCGCTCCAGCCCTCGACGCAGATCAGCCGGGTGATCTGTCCCTGCTGCGGCAGCCGGCGGAGCCGTGCCAGGTTCCATGGGCTCTTGTCGGCCACCAGTCCGGACACCTCCAGCCGCCAGCTATCGAGGTCGATCTCCGGCACGTTGTCGATCGGGTAGAAGGCGTTGAACGGGAACGGCTTCGTGATCGCCGAGGCCGGATACACCGGCGCCAGGCGGCTCCGGCTGAACAGCAGCCCCTGGATGCGGTCATTGAAGCGCGACATCGCCCAGAGAAGCTTGTCCACCTCGTCGCCATCGGCAAGATTGCACCCGCTCAACAGGCTCAGCGCGCCAAGCGAAAGCCCCGAGCGCAACAGCCGGCGGCGGTTCAAGCCATGGATCCCCGGTTGCTTGCTCGTGGGCCGCTTGCTCATGAGCGCCTTCCCCGAACCGGTGCCCGACGGGTGAAGGCCCTCCCGGTGATCATCGCCGGCAGCGTGCTCGGCACCAGGGCCACCAGCAGCAGATGAATGACGATGAAGCCGACGATCCCCGACATCGCCGCGAAATGCACCCAGCGCATCACCGGATAGCCGCCGACCCCATCGTCCAGAAGCTGCAGTTGCACGGGCTTCCACAGACCCAGCCCGGACAGCACGGCGATGATGCCAAGCAGCAGCACCGCCAGATAAAGCAGCCGCTGCACCGCGTTGTAGACGCCGAGCTTATGCTCCAGCCGGAACGTCAACGCCCGGACGAGGTCCCGCCAGATATCGCGTGGCGCCAGCGGCAGCAGGGTCCGGCGAAAATGCCGGGTCAGGGCTCCATAGGTGAAATAGATCAGCGCATTGGCTACCAGCAGCCACATCGCCGCCAGATGCCACGCGATGCCCGCGGCAAGCCACCCCCCCAGCGTCAGCGGCGCCGGGAAGGTAAAGGGCAGCAGCGGCGACGCATTGTAGATCTGCCAGCCGCTCATCACCATGCAGACGATGGCGAACGCGTTGATCCAGTGGGTCACGCGCACGATCAGCGGGTGGAGGGCCACCCGCGGGCCTTCGGCCGGACGGTCCGCGTCGGTCAGTGGGGTCATGTTTCCTACATGGGCGGCACGGCGCCCTTCTCACCGACAATGACACGCTTCGCATCCACGGTGCCATCCGCCGATTTCGCCCCGAACGCGACCACGCGGGCGCCTGGCTGCAACAGCGACCTGTCGCCTGCCTCGAGATCGACCACGGGCACGTCATCGGCGACGGTAAGGGTCTTCCTGCCGCCCTTGTAGTCCACGGTCATGCTCAGCTTGTCCGATGCCGAGACGGTGCCGATGGTGCCGTTGGTCATCGAACTCGAGCGGCCGAGGTCCCAGCCATAATGCCCCTCCCCGGCCCCGCGCATCGCCTCGGGGAAGATCGTGATCTCGCTCGCCTTGAGCGTTCCGTTCGGACCGGGCGTGGCCGCCGTCCCGATGAAGCGGCCCGGCTTGACCTCGGCCAGCGTGGCCTTGGTGGCGCCGACATAGCCGGTCGCGGGCGAGATCTTCAGCATCACCGGACCGCCGAAACGTGTCTTGACCATCACGGTGTCGCCGTTGATCGCCGTGATGACGCCGCGCGTGCGCGGCGGCGGTCCATCCGCCCGGGCCGGCTGAACGCCGATGAACTGGGCGCCGATGAACTCTGCACTGGCAAGGATCGCGGTGAGCCCGGCTGCAGCGTAAACTGAGGTCTTCATGAGTTACCCGTCTGGCGGTTCGAGTGCGGATGAGCATCATGCGGC
This sequence comes from uncultured Acetobacteraceae bacterium, assembly GCA_964242565.1. Lineage (GTDB taxonomy): Bacteria > Pseudomonadota > Alphaproteobacteria > Acetobacterales > Acetobacteraceae > Lichenicoccus. The sequence goes on from CAXTCT010000239.1 coordinate 2,337, forward strand.
CCCTGCGGTCCCACGACAACTCTCCGTATCGCCGGCGCCCGCCCTGTGGTCAGCCAGCCTTGTGATCAGCCAGCCTTGTGGTCAGCCGGCCTTGTGGTCAGCCGGCCTTGTGGTCAGCCGGCCTTGTGATCAGCCGGCCTTGTGATCAGCCAGCCTGCGCCCAGCCAGGCTCCGGGACGACATGGCGCGGCAGGTAGATCGTCACGCGGCTGCCATGGCCAGGAATGCTGGCGATGCGCACATCGCCCCCGGACTGACGGGCGAAGCCATGTATCATCGACAGGCCCATGCCGGTGCCCTGGCCGATCGCCTTGGTCGTGAAATAAGGATCGAAAGCACGCCGCGAAACCTCGGCCGACATCCCGCATCCGGTGTCGGTCACGGCCACCGCAACATAGTCGCCCGCCGGGGTCTCCGAGCCGGGTTCGGCTTGCGCGCAGTCGATATTCGACGTCTCGATGATCATGCTGCCGCCATCGGCCATCGCCTCAACCGCATTAAGGACGAGGTGGAGCACGGCGTGCTCGAGATGGGCGGGATCGCAGCGGGCCATCCAGAGACCCGGCGGCCGCAGGATCGTCACGGAGTTTCCACCAGCGATCTGCCGGATCCGGTCTTCCATGGCGGCGACCAGGGCATCGGCGCCCACCGGCCTGGGAACAAGCGTCTGCCGACGCGAAAAAGCCAGCAGGCGCTGCGTCAGGCTCGCCGCCTGGGCCGCGGCGCCGGCGGCGGCATCCATGTAGCGAGGCAGCTCCGCAAGCCGGCCCTGGCGAACGCGATTGCGCATCATCTCGATGCTGCCCATCACGCCGGTGAGAAGATTATTGAAATCATGCGCAATGCCGCTGGTGAGCTGGCACACCGCCTCCATCTTCTGGGACTGGCGCAGTGGTTCCTCGGTCATCGCAAGGCGCGCGATCGAGAGCAGCCGTCCGGCCCCGCCGGAGGCCGATGCCGCCGGCATCACCGCGACGTCATAGCTCGCGCCGGCGGCCATGCCGCCGGACGACACCGCGATGCGGAACCGGCCGATCCGGCCGGCCTGCGCCTCGCCCAGCGCCATCATCGCCGCCGGGCGAATTTCGGGCGGCCAGTTCGCGATCCAGCTGCCCCCGACGATCACGGCTTCGTCCTGCAGTCCGAGCAGAGCCAGCCCGACCTGATTGATCGCCAGAACCGAGCCGTCGAGAGCCAGCAGTTCGATGCCGTCGCCCGAATTCTGCAGGATCTGTCGTATCAGGGCATCCGGGGATGAAGACGGCGCGTCATCCAAACCGGAGTATCCGCCAGGTCCGACCCATGGCTCACCCAATCGAGAGGCTCCGAGGACCATCCTCCGAGGCCAGGGGAACGATAGGTCAGCTCCATGTGTTCGTCAATAAAGCGTTAAAATGTGCCTCGGCCGCGCATCAGCCGGGCCTTGTCGCGCTGCCAGTCGCGATCGGCGATGGCGTGTCGCTTGTCGGATTTCTTGCGGCCCTCGCCGATCGCCAGCGTCACCTTGGCAACCCCGCGCTCGTTGAAGTGGATATCCAGCGGCACCAGCGTGTAGCCGTCCCGCGCCACCGCGCCGAGCATCTTGTCGATCTGCTTGTTGTGCAGCAGCAGCTTGCGTGCCGCTCGCGGCTCGAAGCGTGACAGCACGCCTCCCTGGTATTCCGGGATGTAGCAGTTGAACAGCCAGACGGCGCCGTCGCGCTCGGCGGCGAACGCCTCGGTC
>CAXTCT010000240.1:0-4059 GCA_964242565.1 uncultured Acetobacteraceae bacterium
CCGCAGGCCCCGGCAGGCCGCAAGCTCCGTCTCGAGCTGCCGTGCGATGCGGGCAACCTGTCCCAGCCGGTCCTCGCGCTCGAACAGATCGAGCGAGGCCGCGGCGGCGGCGCACGCCAGGGGATGGGCCATGAAGGTCGGACCGTGCATCAGGGCGTGCATCGGGTCATCGCTCCAGAACGCCTCGAACACATGGCCGCGCGCCACCGTGGCGGCCAGGCCCATGGTGCCGCCGGTCAGCGCCTTGGACAGGGTGATGATGTCCGGGACGATGCCCCCCTGCTCGCAGGCGAACATCGTCCCGGTACGGCCGAAGCCGGTAAAGACTTCATCCAGGATCAGCAGGATGCCGTGCCGGTCGGCGCTCCGGCGCAGGCGGCCCAGCACGGCAGCGTCGTGGAAGACCATACCCCCGGCGCCCTGCACCAGCGGCTCGACCAGGATGGCGGCAACCTCGTGCGCGTGCAGGGCGAGGAATTCGTCGAACCCGGCATGTCCGGCCTCGTCGCGCGGCAGCGCCACCACATGATGCTTCGGCAGCACGCCGGCAAACAGGCTGTGCATGCCCTCGTCGGGATCGCACACCGACATGGTGGCGAGGGTGTCGCCGTGATAGCCGCCGCGGAAGGCCACCAGCTTGACCCGGTCGCGCACCCCCCGGTTGAGCCAGTACTGCATGGCCATCTTGATGGCCACCTCGACCGAGACCGAGCCGGAGTCGCTGAAGAACACCCGGTCCAGATCCCCCGGCAGCAGCGCCGCCAGGCGCGACGCCAGGCGCTGGGCCGGCTCATGCACCAGACCCCCGAACATCACGTGCGGCATGATCGCAAGCTGCCTTCGCACCGCGTCCGCGATATGAGGGTGGTTATAGCCGTGGCAGGCGGTCCACCATGACGCGAGTCCGTCGATCAGCACACGCCCGTCCGCCAGCGTGATGCGGCTGCCCAAGGTGGAGGCGGCGGCAAGCGGCGCCATCGCCGTTTTCATCTGGCTGTACGGAAGCCAGAGATTGCCGGTGCTCACAGGCTGACCCCGACCCGCAATCCGCCCTGCGGGCGGGCTGCGAGGGCGATAGCGCCGGCGGCCGGGCCGGAATCGAACACCGGTTTCCGTGCGGCGGCCACCTGCGGCCGCGTCAGGCCTTGCCGATACGCAGCAGCCAGAGATGGGCGAGGTCGGCGGCGCCGTCGGTGCCGGTCACGCCCTGCAGCGTGCTGACCGCGCGGGCCTTGTCTCCGGCGGCCAGATAGGCCAGTCCGAGATGCAAGGCCGCGGCGTCCGGAAGGATGATCCCGCCCTTGGCGATCGCCTCCTTCATGATGGCGATGCCCTTCTGGGGCTGGCCAAGGTCGACATAGCTGTAGCCGACATTGAGCAGCGCATCGCCTTCCTTCATGCCACGGGCCGCGGTCTCGTCGGCGGCGATGCTGGCCTTCTTGTCGGCAATGGTCTTCACCACCAACGCGCGCAGCCGGGCCTCTCGCGGCGCCTGGGCATCCTTTCCGAGCGCCCCGCTGGCGTAGCCCTTGTCCATCACCGACAAGGCCTGCACCGGCAGCCCGGCCTGCACCGCGAGTTCGGTCGCATCCATGAAGTCGGTGGTCGTGCTCAGCAGTCCGACCTCGAGGCGGAGACGGTCGATGTCATATTGCAGCCCCGGCGGGACGTTCGGGTTGGCCCGCAGGCCGTGCATGAGCTGCGCCCAATAATCGGGCTTGGGGTAATAGGTCACCAGCCGTACCATGGTGCGCGTCAGGCCGGCCTGGTCGCCTGTCTGCAGCTGGCAGTTGGCCAGCAGCTGCAGCTGCGTCTCCGGCGGGATCTGATGGGCACCCAGTTCCGCCTCGATCTGCGCCAGCTGGGCCGATGCCGCGTGGGCATAGTCCTTTTGCAGGAAATAGCACTGGACCAGCAACTGGTACATCGCCGGCGAGCGGCCGCCAGCCCTGTCATAGCGCTGGATCGCGGCGATGGTCTGGGCATAGTCGCGCAGCTGGTAGGCCGACGAGGCTTCCGCCATCAGCAACTCCTGCTGTGTGGCGGCCGGCACCATGCCGGAATGGATCAGGGCCTCGTCGGCGGCGATCGAGCCCCTGAAGTCACCGGACTGCTGGGCGATCGAGGCCCGCATCTCGTCGATCACGAAGCTCTCGTTGGCGGTCTTGCCGCTCACCGCGGCGGCGGCGTTGACCTGCGCCATCGCCTGCGGGAACTGCCGCTTGCGGGCCAGGGCCTGTGCCCTCTGCAGCGGCTTGCCAACCGCCGGACGCAGCGCTTCCTGGGCCTGCGCTGGGTTGGCGACCGGGACCCCCGACAGAATTACGCCGGTCAGAAGACCGGCGAGGAGTGAATGCCTGGAACCCGGCCTGGATAGAGGTCGCAAAAGTCGCATCCGCATCATCAATTGCTATCCATGAACTGCTCTTGCCCGACGATGCCGAGCTTGGTCATGCCGAGGCGTTGGGCGTCGGCCATCACGTGGGCCACCGCCTTGTAGGGCGCGAGCCGGTTCGGCTTGAGGTGGATCTCGGGCTGGTCGGGCATCAGCGACGCGTTGGTGAAGCGCGCCTGCAACTGCTGCTCGTCGGGCACCGGATCGCCGTTCCACAGGATGGTGCCATCGAAATCGACGTCAATGGTCACCACCTGCGGCGGGATCGGCGGCGGCGGCGGGTTGCCCTGCGGCAGGTCCAGCTTGACCGCGTGGGTCTGCATCGGAATGGTGATGATCAGCATGATCAACAGCACCAGCATGACGTCGATCAGCGGCGTCGTGTTGATGTCCATCATGACTTCCGGATCGGCGCCCTCGGCGCTGCTTTCTCCGACATTCATCGACATGACGGCACTCCTGTATCTGGATCAACCGCCATGCGGCGGGGGCTCGGTGATGAAGCCGACCTTGAAGATGCCGGCGCGCTGGCAGTCATTGACCACCTTGCCCACGAACTCGTAGCGCGACCGCGCGTCGCCGCGGATATGCACTTCCGGCTGCGGCTTGATCACCGCGAACTTCTTGAGGTGGCTGAGCAGGTCGGAATTGTCCTTCATCGGGGTCGCGTTCCAGTAGGTCTGACCATCCTCGGTGACCGCGATGATGACATTCTCCGGCTTGGTCTGGGTCGGCTGGTTGGTGTCCTTGGGCAGCTGCACAGGGACCGTATGGGTGACGACCGGGATCGTGATCAGAAAGATGATCAGCAGGACCAGCATCACGTCGACGAGTGGGGTGGTGTTGATCGACGACACCACCTCGTCCTCGTCGCCTCCGCTTTCGGAGCCGACATTCATCGACATCGATCAGGCGACCCGGGCGGCGATGCCGGAGTTGGCACCCATCGCCGGCGCCTCGGTGCCGGTGCTGGGCAGGCCCACGCGGGTGCCGCCAACAAGCACGGAATGCAGATCCGACGAGAAATAGCGCACCTTTTCCATCGACGATTTGTTGCGGCGGACCAGCCAGTTATAGCCCAGCACGGCCGGAACCGCGGTCGCCAGGCCCATCGCCGTCATGATCAGCGCTTCGCCAACCGGACCCGCGACCTTGTCGATCGAGGCCTGACCGGCGATGCCGATGGCGGTCAGCGCGTGATAGATGCCCCAGACGGTGCCGAACAGCCCGACGAACGGCGCGGTGGAACCGACCGTGGCGAGGAAGGCGAGGCCGCCCTGCAGCCGCGACTGGATGGTCTCGACGGCACGCTGGATCGACATCGTGACCCAGGTGGTCAGGTCGATGCTCTCGGTCAGCGTCCCCTCGTGATGCTCGGTCGAGGCGATCCCGGTATCGGCGATGTAGCGGAACGGCGAGTTGCTCTTCAGCGTCGCCGCACCGTCACGCACGCTCGCCTTGGTCCAGAAGCTCTTGCCGGCGGCACGGGCGGCACTCAGCAGGCGGGCCTGCTCGAGATATTTGGTGATCATGATATACCAGGTGCCGAGCGACATGATGGCCAGGATAACCAGCACGCCACGGGCAATGAAGTCGCCGCCGTTCCAGAGCGAGTCCAGGCCATAGGGGTTGGACACCGCTTCGGTCGACGGAGCCGCGACGCC
>CAXTCT010000241.1:0-4029 GCA_964242565.1 uncultured Acetobacteraceae bacterium
TGCTGATGCCGGGCAGCCGCCGCAGCGAGGCACCCCGCCTGCTGCCGGTATTCGGCCGGACGCTGGCCCTGCTTTCGGCCCGGCTGGGTGCGATCGTGCCTGTCGTCGCCGCCTCGCCCCTGGTGGCCGAGACCGTGCTGCAGGCCTCGCGCGACTGGCCGCTTCGCCCGATCATCGTGACGGAGTCCGCCGACAAGCACGACGCCTTCGCCGCCAGCAGCGCCGCACTGACCAAATCCGGCACATCGACCCTCGAACTGGCCCTGGCCGGCGTGCCGATGGCCGTCACCTACCGCGTCAATCCTGTCACCGCGGCCATCGCACGGCGGCTGATCCGGGTGCCGCACGTGGCCATGGTCAACCTGCTGGCCGGGCGCGCGCTGGTGCCGGAATTGCTGCAGCAGGAATGTCGCCCGGACCGGCTCGCGGCGATCCTGCGGCATCTGCTCACGGATCCCGGGGCGGCATCATCCCAGAGAGCGGGATTCGCCGAGGTGCTCGACCGGTTGCACGCACCGTGCGGCACCCCCTCGGAAGCGGCGGCCAGCGAGGTGCTTGCCCTGCTGGATGCCTCGCGCGCCTGATGTCGATCGTGCTTTCCGCCGTTCTGCCGATCTTCGCGCTGATCCTGGCAGGCTATGTCTGCGGCCGCAGAGGCATTTTCGGCCCCGGCGCCACCGACAGCCTGAACCGCTTCGTGGTCTATCTGGCCCTGCCTGCCCTGCTGTTCCTCGGCGCGTCGCACGTGACCCGGGCGACCGCCGGTCCGGCCGCCTTCCTGATCGCCTTCAGCGCGGCCATGCTCGCCTGTTTCTTCCTGTCGTTCGCGCTGGAGCGGCTGGCGGGGCACCGGGTCGCGGATTGCGCCATCGCGGGGCTGGGCGGCGGCTATGCCAACACCGGCTTCATGGGCATCCCGCTCTGCATGGCCCTGTTCGGCGAGCGCGGCCTGCCCCCGGCCTTGATGTCCAGCCTGCTCACCATCAGCGGGCTGTTCGCCCTGGCCCTCGTGCTGATCGAGTTCGACCTGCAATCCTCGCCGGATCTCGGCCGCACCCTGCTTCGCACCGTCCGCGCGCTCCTGGCCAACCCGCTGGTCGCCGCTCCCCTCGCCGGTTTCGCGTTGGACCTGAGCGGCCTGCAGCTGCCGGTGCCGTTGCTGCGTTTCGCAACCCTGCTCGGCGATGCCGCCAGCCCGTGCGCGCTGGTGACGATCGGGCTTTTTCTCTCCGGACCCCGGCCGCCGGGCGAACAGAAAGCGCAGTTCGGCCGTGTCGCGCGCCAGGTGGCGATCAAGCTGCTGCTGCAACCGGCCCTGGTCGGCCTGCTCGTCTGGCGCTGGACGAGCCTGCCGCCGGTCTGGGCGACCAGCGCGTTGCTGATCAGCGCGCTGCCGACCGGAACCGGCCCGTTCATGCTGGCGAAACTCTATGACCGTGAGGCTGCCGGCATCTCCGCAACGATCCTGGCCTCCACCCTGCTCTCGATCGTCAGCATCACCCTTCTGGTGGCGTGGCTTCGTCCGGCGTGAGGATGTCGTCCTGCGGCGGAGTTCCGGCACGTGCCGCGATCGGCCAGGCCGGATCGCGGTCCAGCAGGGTGATCCATTGCCGCAGCCGCGAGACTGGCTCGGGGTGCGAGAGGATGTCGGAAACCACGGCGACGCAGTCCGCACCGGCGTCGATACAGCCCTGGGCGCGTTCAAGCGTGATCCCGCCGATCGCCACCAGCGGCAGCCCGGGCGCGCGCCTTTTCCATTCTCCGATCCGGGCCAGACCCTGGGGAGCGAACGGCATGATCTTCAGGGTGGTCGGATAGATCGGCCCCAAGGCCACGTAATCGGGCGCCGCGCCAAGCCCCCGATCGAGCTCCGCCGCCGAATGCGTGCTGACGCCGAGACACGCACCGCCATGACGGATCGCCGCGAGATCGGCGCCATCGAGATCCTCCTGGCCGAGATGGATGAAATCGGTCCCCTCCTCGATCGCCAGCCGCCAATGGTCATTCACCACCAGGATGGCGCCGGCCGCCAGGCAGGCGGCTTTCGCGGCACGGATCTCGCGCCGCAGCAGGGCCGTGTCGTCATGCTTGACCCGTAGCTGGATCAGCCTGGCACCCGCTCCGGTCAGGCGCTCCACCCATGCCGCGCTATCCACCACCGGATACACCCGGGAAGGCAGCCTCATGGCATGCTCGGCCAGGGGAGCCTCGGTCAAGCGAGCATGGCCCGTCCGAACACCGGGGTCGAGGGCTGCGCCATGTCGCGGCTTTCCATCGGATCGGCCAGGAACGCGGCACGGCCCGCCTCGACGGCCAGGGCGAAGGCGCGCGCCATCATCACCGGATCGCCGGCCTTGGCGACGGCGGTGTTGAGCAGGATGGCGTCGTAGCCCAGTTCCATCGCCGCCGCCGCATGCGACGGCAGCCCGATCCCGGCATCCACCACCAGGGGCACTTCCGGAAAATGCGCCCGCAGCGAGCGCAGGCCGAACGGGTTGTTGAGCCCCCGGCCGGACCCGATCGGAGCCCCCCACGGCATCAGCACCCCGCATCCGGCCTCCAGCAGGCGTTCGGCCACGACCAGATCCTCGGTGGTGTAGGGCAGCACCTTGAAGCCGTCGTCACTCAGGATGCGGGCGGCCTCGACAAGGCCGAAAACATCGGGCTGCAGGCTGTCCGTCTCGCCGATCACCTCGAGCTTGATCCAGTCGGTGCCGAACACCTCGCGCGCCATCTGCGCCGTCGTGACCGCCTCGCGTGCCGTGTGGCAGCCGGCGGGGTTCGGCAGCACCCGCACGCCGAGGTCGCGGATCAGCGACCAGAAGCTTTCCCCGGCCCGCTCTCCGGCACTTTCGCGCCGCAGCGAGACGGTGACGAGTTCGGTGCCGGAGGCCTTCACCGCCTCGGCCAGCACCGATGGCGACGGATATTGCGCCGTGCCCAGGATCAGCCGCGAGCCGAGATCGACATCATAAAGGCGCATGGCCGTCAGCCCCCCTGCATCGGCGAGACGATCTCGATACGGCAATCCTCGCGCAATATCCGTCCCGGGCGATCGGTGGCCGGCACGAAATCACCATCCAGCGCGGTGGCGATCCGGCCTTGCCCATAGCCGAGCTCGAGAAGCAGGGCGTCGAGTGTCGCGGCGGTCACATCGCGAGGCGCGCCATTGACCAGGATGCGCATGCAGTCTCTCCACGCCCGGTTGTCCCGTGCTCACCTATGCAGTCCGACCGGCCGCCGCAAGCCGAGACGCGCCGCCACCGCCTCGGCCAGCGCCGGCGCGAGCAGAAAGCCGTGCCGATGCATGCCGTTGACGCTGATCACGCCATCATGCTCGGTCACGCGCGGCATGTTGTCGGGAAATGACGGCCGCAATCCCGCATTGGTCTCGATCAGCTCGGCGTCGGCGAAGGCGGGATGCAGCGCATAGGCGCCGCCGAGCAGCTCCATCAGCGCGCGCGCCGTGATGCCGCCCTGCTGTTCGCTCTCGACCATGGTGGCGCCGACCATGAACATATGGGCCGCGCGCGGCACCACATACAGCGCAAAGCGTGGATGCAGCAGCCGGATCGGGCGCGACAGGGTCATCTCCGGACAGCGCAGCAAAAGCATCTCGCCACGCACGCCGCGCAGGCCGTCCAGCATCCGGCGCGCGGCAAACCCCCGGCAATCGATGCGATGGTCGAATGCCTCCGCGATCTGATCGGTGCCGAGCAGGATGCGACCGCCGAGTTCCGCGAGCTGCCGGGCTAGCGCCGGCAGCGCCGCGCGCGGGTCGAGATGCGCCTCGCGCGGAAAGAACAGCGCCTTGCCGAAGCGGCCCGCAAGGTCCGGTTCGAGCCGCGCGATTTCGTCCCGGCCGAGCCATTCATGCCCCGTCGTGCGCCGGGCGAAGCGGCTCAGCTCGCCGACATCGCGCTGGGGTGCGACCACCAGGCTGCCATGCCGGACCGCGCCGGAGGCGTGGTCGAGCCACCAATCGATGGTGCGCTCGGCCTGGTCCAGTATCTCGTGCGGCGCGGTCTC
>CAXTCT010000242.1:0-4021 GCA_964242565.1 uncultured Acetobacteraceae bacterium
GAGGCCGAGGCGCGCTACGCGGGCCAGGAGGTGCCGCGCCCGGAGCATTGGTCGGGCTACCGGGTGCTGCCGGATGCGATCGAATTCTGGCAGGACATGCCCCATCGCCTGCATGATCGCATGGCGTATCGTCGCGAGAGCGAGCAGAATTGGCAGACAACCCGCCTTTATCCGTAGGATGCGACAGGCGGGGACGGCCGGGAACGCACCCTGGGAGCGCCGCCTGGGAACGTGCGAGGGGGTTATCGGCATGAGCGACATCCGCAAGATCCTGCTGTCACTGAACGGCACCGCCAATGGCGAGGCGGCGCTGGCAACCGGACTGATCCTGGCCCGTCAGTTCAACGCCCATCTTGCCGTGCTGCATGTGCGCAGCGACAGCCGCGAGGTGGCGCCCCTGGCCGGCGAGGGGCTTTCCGGCGCCATGGTCGAGGAGATGATGATGACCGCCGACCGGGAGGCCAAGCGCCGCTCGCTCAGCGCGCACGAGAAATTCGACCGGCTGGTCACCGAGGCCGGCATCGAGGTGCGCGGCGGCGCGCCGGAGCCCGGCCTCGACGGGAGCGGGTTCGCCGCTCCCAGCACCAGCTTCCGCTCGGTCACCGGCCGGGAGCATGAGGTCATTTCCTACGCCGCCCGCCTGTCCGACCTGACCGTGGTGCCGCATGCGGATTCCGGCGAGGAGGTTTCCTCGTCCGAAGCGTTGCATGCCGTCCTGTTCGACAGCGGCAGGCCGGTGGTGATCGCCCCGAAGCGCTGCCCGCGCGAGGTCGGCAAGCGCATCTGCATCGCCTGGAACGGAACCGGCGAATCCGCTTCCGCCGTGCTGTCGATCCTGCCCTGGCTGCGGCATGCTCAGGCCGTCCAGCTGCTGCATTCCGAGGATTACCAGCGACGCGGCCCGGAGGCGGCGGCTCTGCTCGATTATCTGGCCCTGCACGGCGTGCGGGCCACGCCGCAGTCATTCCGTGCGATCGACAAGGAGGCCGGGGCCGGTCTGCTCGCCGCCTGTGCCAATTTCGGCGCCGACATGCTCGGCATGGGCGCCTATTCGCATTCGCGCCTGCGCCAGCTTATCCTCGGCGGCGTCACCCGGCACGTGCTGGAGAATGCGGCGCTGACCGTGCTGATGGCGCGCTGAGTTCGGACGCGCCCCGACTTCGAACGCCGGCCTCAAACCCTGATCTCACACTCCGGGTAGCTCGTTCACCGCGACGACGCGCCACGTGGTGGGGTGGCGCTCCAGGATCGTGACCGACAGATTCTGCACCGAGAAGCGCAGCGCCATCTGCGCATCCACCCCGAGCGCATGCGCAACCGCCGCGCGGATCGCGCCGCCATGGCTGACCACCACGATATCCTGGCCGTCATGCGCGTCCGCGAGGCGGTCGAGGCTGGTCGCGACCCGGACGCAGACCTGTTCCATGCTTTCGCCGCCGGGAGGGATCTCGCTGGCCGAGATCGACCAGAACACATGCGCCGGCAGGCTCAGCTTCGGCGGCAGCTCGGCATGGCGCAGGCCGTGCCAGTCACCCATGTCCTGCTCGATCAGGCCGGGCTCGATGGTCCAGGGCGTTCGCGGATAGCCGGCCTCCTGGATGGCCTGAGCGGTGCGCTGCGTGCGCGACAAGGGGGTCGCATACCAGGCGGGTGTCTCGGGCAGCCGGGCGGCCAGGGCACGATACATCGGCACCTGCGCCACCAGGCTTTCCGGACAAAGCGGCACGTCGGTCGCGCCATACACGCGCATCCGGGCATTCTCCTCCACCAGCGCGTGGCGGATCAGCCAGAACCGGGTGATCCCGCTCTGCAGTTCAGGCGTATCGAGGAAACTGGCACGGTTCATCGGGCATCCATTCGGTAAGGCCCCCACCAAAAAGCCGCGGGATCACAAGGCGACCTGGCGGCCGATCTGCACGAAGCGCTCCGGCGGCAGATCGAAACGGTCCACGAAATGGACGGCATTGCGATACATGAAGCCGAACAACAGCCGTCGCCAGGCGGGCAGGCGCGCGTGGACGTCATCCCTTTCGCGCACCACCTCGTCGCGGCCGCCGATGAAGATCGCATCGTTCGGCACGACCGGGCAGCCTTTGCCCTGCGCCGTTTCGAGTGCGGCCGGCAGGCTCGGGATCTCGACAAAGCCGTAGCGCACCATGACGTGCCATACGTTGCCGTCGTAATGCTGCAGCGTGACACGTTCCTCCTGCGGCACCCGCGGCCGCTGATCGAACGTCACCGTCAGCGTGACCACATTCTGCTGTAGCGCTCCGAACTGCGCAATGTGGGAGACCATGGCCGGCGAGATCGGCTCGTTGACCCGGGTCAGGAAGACGATGGTGCCGGGCACGCGCGGAACCTGTCCTTCGGCAAGCCTGGACAGGAAGCTGTTCGGCGCCAGCACATGCTCGCTCGACCTGGCGCGCACGGCGGCGATGCCTTGCCGCCAGGTCGTCATGATGGCGAACACCAGCAGCCCGGCCAGCAGGGGCACAAAACCGCCTTCGAAGAATTTCAGCAGGTTCGCAGCGAAAAAGGCAAAATCGATGGTCAGGAACAGCAGCACGGCCGGCAAGGCCGCCGCCAGCGACCAGCCTGCCCGGCCGCGCAGATAGGAGAATAGCAGGGTCGTCGTCAGCAGCATGGTCGTCGAGACGGCCATGCCATAGGCGCCGGCCAGCCTGGACGAGCTGCCGAACGCGACCGTGATCGCGACGGTGAAGACCATCATCGTCCAGTTCACCGCCGGCACGTAGATCTGGCCATATTCCTCATCGGAGGTCTGCCGGATGTTCAGTCCGGGGAACCAGCCGAGCTGGATCGCCTGACGGGTCATCGAGAAGGCTCCGGTGATGATCGCCTGGCTGGCGATGATGGTGGCGGACGTGGCCAGGATCACCATCGGCCAGATCGCCCAGCCCAAGATCGAGGCCGGGATGATGCCGTAGAACGGATTTTCCGGCAGTTTCGCGAGTCCGATGAGGGAGGCCGATTGCCCGGCGTAGCAGAGCAGCAGCGCCGGCAGCACGATCGCATACCAGGCAACCCGGATCGGGCGCCGCCCGACATGGCCCATGTCGGCATACAGCGCCTCGGCGCCGGTGAGGGCGAGAAACACGCCGCCGAGGACCACGAGGCTGTCCCAGCCATGGCTGCCGAGATAATGCAGGCCATGCCGCGGATCGATCGCCCACAGCACCTCCGGATGACGCGCCGTCGCGATCGCGCCGAAACCGCCGATGGCGATGAACCAGAGCAGCATGACCGGCCCGAACAGCACGCCGATCCGGGCGGTCCCGAAGGTCTGCAGGCAGAACAGCCCGACCAGGATCGCCGCCGCGACAGGCATCACGAGATGACTAAGCGCGGGGGTCGCCACCTTCACTCCCTCGATCGCGCTGAGCACGGAGATCGCCGGCGTCAGGATGCCGTCGCCGTACAGCAGCGCGCCGCCGAACAGGCCGAAGCCGATCAGGATGGCGATGGTCGGTCCGCGCCTTTCCGCGCCGTCCTGCTTCCTGCCGGTGACCAGCGACGTCAGGGCCAGGATGCCGCCCTCGCCGTTATTGTCGGCCATCATGACGAATATGCCGTATTTCACCGACACCGTCAGCAGCAGCGCCCAGATGATCAGCGACAGCACGCCCAGCACGCTGTCCGGCGAGACGCTGCCGCCCGAGCTCTCCAGGATGGTCTGCATGGTGTAAAGCGGGCTGGTGCCGAGATCGCCATAGACGATGCCGAGGGCGGCCAGCATCGAGGCCGGGAGGCCATGCCTGTTGGTGTCGTCTGTCATGGTCGTCCCTGGGAGCTATTCGTGTTTCCTGGCTGGCCGCACCCTTGAACAAGGCTCAAGAGTTCGGGGCGTAGCTCGGTTCCGGATTGGCGGCTTGTAACCCGGCCCAATGACGCAGCAGCAGGGAGATCTTGTCCAGCACCCGTCCCGCGTCGGCGATCTCGCGCGCCAGCCTGCCGCCGGCATCCAGACCCTCGTGCGATGGCTCGCCCGAGAGCAGACGGG
>CAXTCT010000243.1:0-4011 GCA_964242565.1 uncultured Acetobacteraceae bacterium
GCCGCCGGACCGCCCGGGAAACAGCTCGGAGAAATCGCGTCCGACCAGCAGGCGCACCAGTTCGGCCTGCGGCGCGTCGGGCGGCGCATGACCGGCCACCGCGCCGTCGCGCATCACCGTCACCCGGTCGGCGATCCGCGCCACCTCCTCCAGCCGGTGCGAGATATAGACGATGCCGACGCCGCGCGCGCGCAGCTCGAGCACCACGCCGAACAGATGCTCGGCCTCGGTCGCCGACAGGGCGGCGGTCGGCTCGTCGAGGATCAGGATGCGGGCGTCGGCGGCGAGCGCCTTGGCGATGGCCACCAGCTGCCGCTCGCCCATGCGCAACGACGACACCTTGAGCGACGGGTCCAGCGCCACGCCGGCCCTGGCGAGCAGGTCGTGCGCCTCGCGCATCATGCGCGCGCCGTCCAGCGTTCGACGCCGGGTCAGGCGCTCATGGCCGAGGAACAGGTTCGAGGCGATGTCGAGCCCCGGCACCAGGTCGAGCTCCTGCGGGATCATGACGATGCCGGCGGCGTGCGCGTCGCGTGGGGTCGCGAAATGCCGCGTCTCGCCGGCCAGGGCGATGCTGCCGGAATCGGGCGCGATGGCTCCCGAGATCACGCTCATCAGCGTGCTCTTGCCCGCGCCGTTCTCGCCGAGCAGGACGTGGACCTCGCCGGCGTTGAGGTCGAAATCGACACCGCGCAGGGCGCGCACGCCGCCGTAGCGCTTCTCGATCCCGCTCAGGGCCAGCAGTGGCATGCTCATGCCGGCCTCACCTTCATGTCCACGCACGCGGCATGGCATTTCCCCCCAGCCCGGGTGTCGGTCCGCACCCGGTGCCGGGGTGGACGCTATTCCTGGCCCGACGGTTGTCAAGCCGCAATGAGGCCCGCCAGTAGGCCAGCGCCACGCCGTCGGTCGCCAGCGGATGCGCCGTCCCGGCCGCCCCGGAACAGTTCATCGCGGCCGAGCGCGAAGCAAAGCCGGCACCGGACGGCCGGTCGCCAGTATGGATGTCGGGCTTGTCATGCCGTGACCAGGAGTATTGTCCGCCATCCAGCCCGTGTCACGTACGCGGGTCCGGTTCCGGCCCTTCATGCGCGAGCCCTTCATGCGCCGGCCCTTCTGTCGTAACCTGCGGGGCTGTCTTAGTCTGATAGCATGAGCGTGGAGCGAGGTGGATCATGGTCGAAAAGGCTGAGGTGAAGCGGCCACACGCGCCCCGGCGCGGCGCGAGTTCGCGCGCCGTGCTCAACCAGTCGGCGACGCTGACGGAGCGTGCATCGTCCCGCGCCGCCAAGGACCCGGGGCCGCTCGCGCAGCCGGCTTCGCCCAAGGCGCGTCCGGCGCTGAAGCTGCTGCCGCCCGCGGCCGATGTCGTCGCGATCGCCGTGGGCAGCCCGGACCGCTTCATCAACCGCGAATTATCCTGGCTCGATTTCAACCAGCGCGTGGTCGAGGAGGCCGACAACCCGCGCAATCCGCTGCTCGAACGTTTGCGCTTCCTGTCGATCTCGGCGGGTAATCTCGATGAATTCTATTCGGTCCGCATCGCCGGCCTGGTCGGGCAGGTGCGCGAGACGCTGACCACCCGCTCGCCGGATGGCCGCACGCCGATACAGCAGCTCCAGGCGGTCGAGGAACGGGCGCGCTCGCTGCTCGCCGAGCAGCAGCGCATCTGGCGCGAGCTGCGCGAGACCCTCGGCGGCGAAGGCATCGTGGTCTGCGATCCGAGCATGCTCGGCGAGGAAGATCGCGCCTGGCTCGAGACCTTCTTCATGGAGCGGATCTTCCCGGTGCTCACGCCGCTGGCCATCGACCCCGCCCATCCGTTTCCGTTCATCGCCAACATGGGCCAGGTGCTCGCCCTGCGCCTGCTGCGCGACGACGACGAGCGCCACGCCATGAGCGGCATGATCCTGCTGCCGGCCCAGGTCGACCGCTTCATCCGCCTGCCCTCCGCCAAGGCCGGCACCGGCAGTAGCACTGGCACCGGCAATGCGCGCTTCATGCTGCTCGAAGACCTGGTCAGCGAGTTTCTCGACCGGCTGTTTCCGGGCTTCCATGTCGGCGGCCGCGGCGTGCTTCGCGTCATACGCGACACCGATGTCGAGTTCGAGGAGGAGGCCGAGGATCTCGTGCGCTCCTACGAGACCGCGCTGAAGCGGCGGCGGCGCGGCGTCGTGATCCATCTCGATGTCAACGCCGACATGCCGGCGGATCTGTCCGCCGTGATCGCCGACGAGCTCGATGTTCCGATCAGCGAGATGCAGCTGCATGACGGGCTGATCGGGCTGGTCGATGTCAGGCAGCTGATCGTCGATGACCGTCCCGATCTGCTGTTCGCACCCTATGCGCCGCGCTTTCCCGAGCGGATACGCGATTTCGGCGGCGACTGCTTCGCCGCCATCCGCGCCAAGGACATCGTCGTCCATCATCCGTTCGAGAGCTTCGACGTGGTGGTGCAGTTCCTCCGGCAGGCGGCGCTGGATCCCGCCGTGGTCGCGATCAAGCAGACCCTGTACCGCACCTCGCGCGACAGCCCGATCGTGAAGGCGCTGATTGAGGCCGCCGAAAGCGGCAAGTCGGTCACCGCGATGGTCGAACTGCGCGCGCGTTTCGACGAGGAGGCCAACATCCGGCTCGCGCGCACACTCGAGGCATCCGGCGTGCAGGTCGTGTTCGGCTTCGCCGAGCTCAAGACCCATGCCAAGCTCAGCCTCGTGGTGCGACGCGAGGGCGGAAGCGTGCGCAGCTACGCGCATTTCGGCACCGGGAATTATCACCCGATCACGGCGCGCATCTACACCGACCTCAGCTTCTTCACCTGCGACACCGGCCTTGCCCGCGATTCCGCGCGGCTGTTCAACTACATGACCGGCTATGCCAAGCCGGCCTCGATGGACGCGCTGGCCTACTCGCCGCTGACCACGCGGAGCACGCTGGTGAGTCTGATCGAGAACGAGATCGGTTTCGCCCGCGATGGCAAGCCGGCCCAGATCTGGTTGAAGATGAATTCGCTGGTCGATGAGGAGCTGATCGACAAGCTCTACGAGGCGTCCGGCGCCGGCGTGCGCATCCTGTGCGTGATACGCGGCATCTGCTGCCTGCGTCCCGGCGTGCCCGGCCTGTCGGCGAACATCCAGGTCAAGTCGATCGTCGGCCGCTTTCTCGAGCATAGCCGCATCTTCGTCTTCGGCAACGCCCATCGCCTGCCGTCCCGCGACGCGCTGGTGTATATCTCGAGTGCCGACTGGATGGCCCGCAACATGGACTGGCGCGTCGAAAGCATGGTGCCGATACGCAACCCGACGGTGCATGCGCAGGTGCTCGACCAGATCATGGTCATGGACCTCAAGGATAATCTGCAATCCTGGAAGCTGGATGCCGGCGGCGTGTGGACGCGGCTCGAAGGCGGCGCCAAACCCTTCTCCGCCCATGAATATTTCATGACGAACCCGTCGCTGTCGGGACGCGGATCGGCGGCCCAGATGCCGATGACGCCGGTGTCGCGCCCCCTGCCGCGCCGTCCGGACCGGATAATGGAAGATTGAGGCGCTCCCCATGAACGAACCGCCTGTCCGTGCAGAACCCGTACCGGCCGCGGGTGGTCCCAAGCGCTATGCGGTGGTCGATCTGGGCTCCAATTCGGTCCGACTCGTGGTGTTCGAGGGCGTGTCGCGCAATCCGGTGACGATCTTCAACGAGAAGGCGGTGCTTCGCCTCGGACGCGGCCTCGAGACCACCGGGCGGCTGAACGAGGATGGCGTCGCACAGGCGATCGCGGTGATGGCACGCTTCGATGCGGTCGTGCGCGGCATGGGTGCCGAGGTCTTCGAGGTGCTGGCCACCGCCGCCGTGCGCGACGCCGAAAATGGCGGCGAGTTCGTGGAGATGCTGCGCCAGGCGATCCCCGACGCGACCATACGCATCCTGTCCGGCACCGAGGAGGCCGATTATTCCGCGACCGGCCTGCTCAGCGGCCTGACCGACGCGGATGGCCTGATGGCCGACATCGGC
>CAXTCT010000244.1:0-4001 GCA_964242565.1 uncultured Acetobacteraceae bacterium
CCGCCGGGACCGGTCGACCGCGACGGGATCGACAGCCGCGCCGACGTGCTCACCTTCACCACCGGTCCGCGGATCGCCGCGATCACCATCGCCGGCGGGGTCAAGGCGCGCCTGTTCCTCGACAGCGATGCCAGCAGCTTCGACGTCAGCGTGGTGGTTTCGCGCGTGACGGCCGCCGGCCAGGTGTTCCCGCTGACCGAGGCGTTCCGGCGCTTGTCCGCGCACGACCCCGAGCGGGCGGTCCTGCTCGAATGCCCCGGCACCTGCGTCACCCTGCGGCCGGGCGAGGCGCTGCGCCTGTCGGTGGCCGCGGCGAGCTTTCCCGCCTACGGCATCAATCCCGGCAGCGGCGCGGCACCCGCGAGCACGCCGGTCAGCCAGGCGCAGGTGATCACGCTGATGCTGCGCTACGGTCCCGACCATCCCTCCAGCCTGCTGGTCGGCATCCCGCCCAAAGAACAGCCCCCGCCCGGAGAAGAGCGCCGATGACCCTCGAACATTTCCGGTCCGCGCTGGGCGACATCCCGCTGCTCACCGATCCCGCCTCGGTGAAACTGCGCAGCCGCGACTTCTTCTGGTACAGCCCCGTGCTGAAGCGCCAGCTCAACCACGTCACCGGCGACATCGTGGTCTGCCCCCGCCACCAGCAGGATCTGGTGGCGACGATGCGCGCGGCGGTCCGCCACCGCATCAACGTCACCCCGCGCGGCGCCGGCACCGGCAATTATGGCCAGGCCATGCCGCTGCAGGGCGGGGCGGTGGTGGATCTGACCGGCCTCGACCGCATCCTGTGGATCCGCGACGGCGTCATGCGCGTCGAGGCCGGCTGCCGGCTGATCGACCTCGACCGCGCGCTGCGCGAGAAGGGCTGGGAGTTGCGCATGTTCCCCTCGACCAAGCGCACGGCGACGATCGGCGGCTTCGTCAGCGGCGGCTCCGGGGGCATCGGCTCGGTCACCTGGGGCGGCCTGCGCGACAGCGGCAACGTCATCGCGGCGAAGACCCTGACCGCCGAGGCCGAGCCGGGATTCATCGAGCTGCGCGGCGAGGGCACGGACCTCGTCAACCACACCTACGGCACCACCGGCCTGGTCGCCGAGCTCGAACTGCCGGTCGCGCCGGCAATGCCCTGGCGCGACGTCGTGGTCGTCTTCGAGACCACCATGCAGGCCGCGCGTTTCTGCCTCGCGGCGGCCCTCAACCCGGCGATCGACAAGAAGCTGTGCGCCACCATCGATCCCGCCATCGTGCCGGCCTTCAAGGGGCTGCGCGACCGGGTCGACGAAGGCTCCGCCCTGGCGCTGCTGATGGTCGCTCCCAGCGGGATGCTGGCGCTGGGCGAACTGGCGGCGAGGCATGGCGGCCGCATCGCGCTGGAACGCGACACGCTCGAGGCCGAAAACACGATCGGCGAGACGCCGCTCTACGAATATACCTGGAACCACACCACCCTGCAGATGCTTAAGCTCGACCGGACCGTGACCTACCTCCAATGCCTGTTCGCCAGCGACGACCCGCTGGGCGGCGTCGAGGCGATGCGCACCCGCTTCGAAGGCGAACTGCTGACCCATCTGGAGTTCATCCGCGCCGGTGGCGCCATGACCTGCAGCGGCCTGCCAGTGATCCGCTTCAGCAGCGAGGAGCGCCTGGCCGAGATCATCGCGCTGCACGAGGCGGCAGGCGTGATGATCGCCAATCCCCATGTCTGGACGATCGAGGATGGTGGCGGCCATAAGCGCCTGCCGGGCGACCAGCTCGGCTTCAAGCATCGGGTCGACCCGTACGGGCTGCTCAACCCCGGCAAGATGCGCGATTATCCCTGTCAGGAAATTCCATGACCCTGCACCGCGTGGCGGCGACGCCTCAGACCATCCGCCTCGGCATCTTCGATGCATCCATCGCGCCGGTGCTGACCGTGGCCTCCGGCGACACGGTGGAGCTGCAATGCCTGTCCGGCAGCCTCGAGGTCATGCCCGGCGCCGGCAGCGGGCTGTCGATCCCGCCGGTGCTGGCGGCGATCCATGAGGCGAGGCTGGAGCGGCTCGGCCCGCACATGCTGACCGGTCCGGTCGCGGTGCGGGATGCGATGCCCGGCGACATGCTGGAGATACGCATCGAGGCCGTCGAGCCGGCCGCGGACTGGGGCTATTGCGGCTTTCGTCCATTGGCCGGAACCTTGCCGGAGGATTTCCCGCATTCCTTCATGAGCCATATCCCGGTCGATCGCGAGCGCCGGACCTGCCGGCTGCCCTGGGGCCCCGAGCTCAAGCTGTCGCCTTTCTTCGGGATCATGGCGGTGTCGCCGCCGGCGGGCTGGGGGCGCATCTCGTCGCGCGAGCCGAGGCTGCATGGCGGCAATCTCGACAATCGCGAGCTGGTCGCCGGCAGCGTGTTGTTTCTCCCGGTTCTGGTCGAGGGGGCGAATTTCTCGGCCGGAGACGGGCATGGGCTGCAAGGCGACGGCGAGGCCTGCGTCAATGCCCTGGAGATGTGCCTCGATGGCCGCTTCACGCTGATCCTGCACAAGGGCGACGGCCCCGCATCGCCGCGGCTGCGCATGCCGCGCGCCGAGACGCCAACGCATCATATCAGCATGGGCCTGAACGAGGATCTCGACCAGGCCATGAAGCAGGCGCTGCGCGAAATGATCGACCTGGTCGCCGCGCGCAGCGGGATGTCGCGCGACCAGGCCTATGTGAGCTGCTCGCTGGCGGTCGATTTCCATGTCACCCAGACCGTCAACGGCGAGAAAGGGGTGCATGGCATGCTGCCCAAGGGCCTGCTTTTCTGACTAGGCGTGGCTGCCGTGGCGATGGGCGAACGCCTTGGTGAACTCGGCGCCAAACAGGAAGATCTGGGCCGAGTAATAGACCCAGAGCAGCACGATCACGAGGGCGCCGGCCGCGCCGTACGATGACGCGACCTTGCTGCTGCCGATATAGATGCCGATCGCCGTCTTGCCGATGGTGAACAGGAAGGCGGTCGCCAATGCCCCGATCCAGACATCGTACCAGGCGATCGGGTGGTCCGGCAGCATCTTGTAGATCGCCGCGAACAGCACCGTGATCAGCCCGAACGACAACGCGAAATTCACCAATTGCAGCAGAAGGTCGATATCCGGCAGGATCCGCTGCAGCATATGCGCCAATGCCGCGATACCGGCGCTGGCCGCGAGCGAGACCATGAGCAGGAAGCCCAGCGCGCACACCAGCCCGAGGCTCGCCGCCCGCGCCCGCACCAGCCGCGTCACCGTGGAGGTGTGGTGCGGATTGGGGGCCGCCTTCCAGATCACGTTGAGGCCGGTCTGCATCTCGCTGAACACGGCGGTTGCCATTATCAGCAGCGTGCCGATGCCCAGCACGGTGGCCCGGATGCCGCTGTTGCGGTTGCTGGCCGAGGCGATCATGGCCTGGATCGCTTCCGCTCCGTCACGCCCCACCATGCCCTGAAGCTGCCCCACGATGGCGCCGCGGGCGGCCTCGTGGCCGTAGACAAGCCCCGCGATGGCGATGACGATCACCAGCACCGGAGCGATCGAGAAGATCGTGTAATAGGCGATCGCGGCGCCACGCGAGAGGGCGTCGTCCTCGATATAGCCCATTACGCTGTCCTTGAGCAGCGTCCAGATCGTCCGCAGCATGAGCTTCCCGTCGTTTCCACGTGAAGCGGAACGACCGCGGTGCCGCCACGGTTGCCGCGACGTTTCGGATTCGGCCGGCGGTGCGTCAGGCCCCGGCGGCATCGGGCAGCCGGTCTCGTATCAGCCCGGCGAGTTCGGCGATGCAGGTCTCGATCCAGTCCGGCCCGGCCGCGGCGAAGCTCAGGCGCAGGCGGGGTGCCGGGGCTTCGGCCGGATACCAGTGCCGTCCGGCGCTGACCAGGATGAAACGGGCCGCCGCGCGCTGTTCGATGTCGAGATCATTGCTGCCGTCCGGCAGGCTGACCCAGAGATGCAGGCCGCCGGCCGGCACGTGCGGCAGGCAATCCGCTCCGAGCTGCCG
>CAXTCT010000245.1:0-3998 GCA_964242565.1 uncultured Acetobacteraceae bacterium
GATCGCCGGCCCGGGCCCTGCGGCAGCCCGGCGCGTTGGAGTTCCACTGGGGAAATCCGCCGCCGGCGCCGGCGCCGAGAATGATCGCCTGGATCACGACGCCCTGGTCACCGCCTTGCCCGAAGCGGAACCCGATTTATTGCCTGTCACCGCAGACGTAGCTGTTGATCTCCGCGCCGAGCGCGATCTCGATGATCTTCGGTGTCTTCCAACGCATGTCGCTCACTCCTCGTGTCCGAACGATCCAACATCGTCTCAAATCGAAAGCGCAACATCAATCGACGTGAGTGGATCGGCGCCGGAAAATCGCTGCACGGCCACCGGTTGCGAAGGACAGTGACCCGCTCAATGTACCCGTGCCATGTCGTGAACCGAAAGATAGTCGCGGGTCAGCGGCAGGGCGGTCTGGGATTTCACAAGCTGGATCTGAAAGACAACCTGGCGGTCCCGGCTGAATGCCAGTTCCGCCCCGATCAGATAGAACTCGAACATTCGGCAGAAGCGCTCATCGTAGATGTGCCTGATCTCGTCCCGGTTTGCCAGGAAACGCTCGCGCCACTTCTGCAAGGTCTTGACGTAGTGAAGGCGTAGTGTCTCGACGTCCGCGACCATCAATCCGGATCGCTCGATTGCCGGAACGACCTCGCTGAGTGCCGGCGAGTAGCCGCCGGGAAAGATATATTTCTGTAGCCATTGCGCCGTGGCACCTGGCCCATCGGTACGGCCGATATGGTGGATCAGGGCGACGCCGTCATCGGTGAGGTTGTTATGCACCGTCCGGAAAAACATGTCGTAGTTGGTGACGCCGACATGCTCCATCATGCCCACGGACACGATGCGGTCATACCGATGCCTTACGGCGCGGTAATCCTGCAACTTGAATTGTACCCTGTCGGCAAGCCCGGCCGCTTCCGCCCGGGCGCGCGCCAGCCCAAGCTGCTCGGATGAAAGGGTGATCCCGGTCACTCTCGCCCCGTAATCCCGAGCGAGCGTCAGGGCCATGCCACCCCAACCGCATCCGACGTCGAGCACCGTAAGATCGGGGCGATCGAGAAACAGCTTGGCCGCGATATGCCGTTTCTTGGCAATCTGCGCTTCTTCCAGCGTCTCGTCGCCACGCTGGAAATAGGCGCAGGAATATTGTTGGTCGCGATCCAGGATGAGGCTGTAAAGCCTGCTATCAAGGTCATAATGATGGGCCACATGACGTTCTGCGCGTACCGGATCGTTGATCTGCTGCAGACGCCTGGTCAATCTACGAAGCCTGTCCCGCCAGGCCAGTACTGGATGGTTCGGACCCGAGCTGAGGTTCAGCATAAGCAGGTCGAGCAACTCGTAAAGCGAGGCATCCGCTGGCTGGAGCCTGCCATCCATGTAGGCCTCGCCCACCGCGAGCCCCGGATTGAGGGCCAGTTGCCGAACGGTGCGCCAATCACGGAGGCGCATACCAGCCTTGGGGCCGGCCAGACCGGCATAGCGCGAATTCGTGCCGTCCGGCCAGACTACACGAAGTTCTCCGTGTCGGATGAGCTTCAGGAAGACGGAAGACAGGATATTCTTCATTTACGTACCTCCCCGGCCGAAACTACCACCCCCTATTGTCGGTTCCGAAATTCCCTGGCGGGATAATGTCCGGCCTCGCGGCGGAAACTTGCCGCGGCAGCCGTCCGGGCGTCCCGCACTGGATTGTCGCCGCCGATCAGGCGGTCGTCTCCACGGACCATGTGGCGGAGAGGACGAGGCGAGACGCCTGCAGGGCCGTCACCACCGCATCCAGCTCCGCGTCCTTGGCCGTCGTCGGCACCAGCACGGCCGCCAGTTCCACCTGATCCTCATTGTCCGACAGGGTCTGGACCTCCCGGACCGGATAGCTCGCCCGGTCCAGCTCGACGTCGAGCAGGTCGCGCACGAGGGAGACGGACTGGGGACGGCAGACCACGTGGACCATGTATTTCGCCTCGGTCACATCGGCGTTGATCGGTCGCCGGTTGACCCAGTTCACCAGCGGACGCAGCAGGGTGTTGCCGGCCAGCACGAAACCCGCGAGCGTCGCCGCTTCCGCCGGCAGGCCGCTTCCCGCCAGCGTGCCGACCGCGGCCGAGCACCAGAGCGTCGCCGCCGTGTTCAGGCCGCGTATGGTGGTGCCGTCCTTGAGGATGACGCCGGCGCCGAGAAAGCCGATGCCCGACACGACGTAGGAGATGATGCGTGTGGCTCCCTCCGCTCCCAGCAGGCGCATGCCCAGATCGGAAAAAGCCGCCGCCCCGACAGCGACGAGCACATTCGTCCGCAGGCCCGCCGACCGCTGCCGCCATTGCCGTTCAAGGCCGATGAGCGTGCCCAGCACGAAGGACGTGGCATAGGCGCCGGCGCTGTGGACGTAGGCGCTGGCCGTGAACGCCGCCCAGCCGTCCGGGAGCTGAACCATCGCTTCAGGCACCGGGAGCGACCCTTGCCTTGAGGCCCTGGGTCACCGTTTCGGGATGCTGGGAGTGCGACGCGGCCAGCAGCATGTAGACCGCCGGCAGGACGAACAGCGTGAACAGCGTCCCGATCGACAAGCCAGAGGCGATCACCAGCCCCATCACGAAGCGCGAGGCGGCCCCGGCGCCGGTGGCGAACACCAGCGGCATCACGCCGAGCACCATCGCCGCCGTCGTCATCAGGATCGGACGCAGGCGCAGCAGGCAGGCGCGCTCGATCGCCTCGAGCTTGGACAGGCCCAGTTTCTGCTGCTCGTTGGCGACCTCGACGATGAGGATGCCGTGCTTGCTGATCAGCCCCATCAGGGTCACCAGCCCGACCTCGGTGAACAGGTTGATGCTGGCGCCGCCGACGCCGAGCCAGACGAACAGCAGCGCGCCGGCGATCGACATCGGCACCGACACCAGGATGATCAGCGGATCGCGAAAGCTTTCGAACAGGGCCGCGAGAGCCAGATAGGTCACGATCACCGCAAGGGCGAAAATGGTCGCGAAGCCACCGGTCTCCTGGACGAACTGCCGCAGCGGCCCGACGGTGTCGGTGCCGTAGCCCGACGGCAGCGTCTCGCGCGCGAGCGACTGCAGGAAGCCATAGGCCTGCGCCTGGGTGACGCCCGGCGCCGGCAGCGCGCTGATGGTGGTGGCGTTGAGCTGCTGGAAATGCCCGATCGATTCCGGCACCACGGACTGACGGATATGGGCCACCGACGATAGCGGGATCGACACGCCGCCGATGGTCGTGACCGGATAGTCCAATATCTGGGCG
Source organism: uncultured Acetobacteraceae bacterium (assembly GCA_964242565.1). GTDB lineage: Bacteria > Pseudomonadota > Alphaproteobacteria > Acetobacterales > Acetobacteraceae > Lichenicoccus. The sequence continues at coordinate 3,250 of CAXTCT010000245.1, forward strand.
GCGTTCAGCCGGTATCTGCGCGCCACCAGCGGCTCGACCTTGTAGGTGCGCTCGTCGTTGGAGAAGAAGCCGACATAGCCGCCGCCGAGCAGGGCGTTCAGCGCGTTGCCGACGTCGCTCATGCTGACGCCGAGGGTCGAGAGCTTGTCGCGATCGATCACGATGGTCGATTGCGGCTGGTCGATCTTGAGGTCCTTTTCGGCATACACGAACAGGCCGGAGGCACGCACGCGGTTCAGGAAATCGTCCGACACCTTGTTCAGGTCGTTGAAGCTGCCGGTGCCTTCGAGCACGAAGCCGATCGGCAGCCCGTGCGCCCCGGGCAGATAGGGCGGCGTGAATACCGCCATCTCCGCGCCGGCCACGTGCGACAGCGCCGCCTGCACCTCGTCGGCGATGGCGAACACGCTGCGATGGCGCTGTTCCCACGGCTTGAGCACCACGCCACCCTCGAAGCTCGGCGGCGACACCACGTGCCAATAGGCTTTCTGTTCCGGGGGCATCGTGTAGATGCCGATGATCTGGCGGTCATAGAGGGCGAGCTGGTCCAGCGTCGCGTTCGGAGCGCCCTGCCCATCGGTGATCAGGAAGCCCTGATCCTCCGGCGGCGATAATTCGCCCTTCGAGCCGGTGTAGAGGAACCAGATGCTGACCAGCACGGCAAGGCCGAAGGCCAGCACCAGCGGACGCATCCGCAGCGAAAGCCGCAGCGCCGCGGCATAGCCGCGCTGCACGCCGGCGAGGATGGC
>CAXTCT010000246.1:0-3993 GCA_964242565.1 uncultured Acetobacteraceae bacterium
CTGTGGCCAGGCGGGTCCGGCCATAGACCTGCCGTGCCGTGACCGCCGCGCGCGAGAGCAGGCTCGCCATTGCGATCTCCGAATGGCATGCTTCTTGGATGCGAAATGGCACTTATCCTGGATGCGACATGGATCCGGACAGGGAGGCTTCCGCGCGGTGACGAAGATCCGGCCCCGGCGCACTCCGATCCCGCTCGCCCCGATCCTGCGCGTCATGGTCCTGCTCGCCGGCGCGGCGCCTATGGATAAGCTGTCGGCGCAGCCGCTGAACACGCCGTTCGAGCCGTCGCCGCCAACGAAATCCAGAAAACCGGCCCAGGCAGAGAGCCAGACAAAAAGCGAGACAAAAAACGAGGCGAAAGCCCGGCCGGAGACCCGGTCTTCGGCCGCCGGCGAATCCTCATCCAATCGTGGCGAGGATATCGTCGTGACCGCGACCCGACGCGCCTCCACGATCAGCCGGGTGCCGCTCAGCGTGAGCGCCTACAGCCAGCAGACCCTGGACCAGAAGGGGGCGCGCACGATCGAGGACGTCGTCCGCTTCACGCCGGGCGTCTCGTTCGATCCGACCACCAACAACATCTCCATTCGCGGTATCAGCTCCGAGGCCGGCGCCGGCACCACCGGGATCTATATCGACGACACGCCGGTGCAGATCCGCAATCTCGGGTTCAATGCCGAGAACTCGCTTCCGGAATTATTCGATCTGCAGCGTGTCGAGATCCTGCGCGGACCCCAGGGCACCTTGTTCGGATCGGGCTCCGAAGGCGGCACGGTCCGCTACATCACGCCGCAGGCGGGGCTCGATCGATATTCCCTCTACGAGCATTCCGAGGTGTCCGGCTCCGCCGAAGGTTCGCCGAGCTACGACGCGGGACTGGCGGTCGGCGGCCCGATCATCAAGGACAGGCTCGGCTTTCGTATCAGCGTGTCGCACGAGACGGACGGCGGCTACCTCGATCACGTCAACTACCGCACCAACGACATCACCGACACCAACACCAATGTCGACAACATCAACGTGTTTCGCGGCGCTCTCGCCATCGCCCCGGCCGAGGGCCTGCTGATCACGCCGTCGATGCTCTACCAGTCCCGCCTGAGAGGCGACACCGACGCCTATTTCGAGGGATTGTCGGACCCGGCGAAAGGCGTCTTCAGGACCAACTCGCCGGAATATCTGCGCGACAATGACCGCTTCTATCTGCCCTCGCTGAACATCAAATACGATGTCGGCGATGTCTCGATCATCTCCAACACCTCGTATCTGCACCGCGACAATCTGACCAGCTACGGCGGAACCAACTACAACCTGTCCTACTACAACACCCTTCTCGATCCATCCTCGCCCTATTATCCGCTGCTGCTGCCGACCGGCATCAATCCGTTGCTGCCCTTCTATGTCTCGCCGTCGCGGATCACCAACAACCAGCGCAACGTCACCCAGGAGCTGCGCCTCGAATCAGCCGATCCCGCTGACCGGCTCACCTGGGTGGGCGGCGTGTTCTACCAGCACAACAAACAGGTCAGTTCGGAGCGGATCGAGGATCCGCTCGCCAACCAGCTTTTCCTGCCGGTGTTCGGGGAAACGATCGAGGACGAGTTCGGCGCCCCGCTCTACGGCAAGGACAGCTATATCGACCAGACCAACTCGATCGACGAGCAGGAAGCGGTCTTCGCGGACGCGACGCTGCGTATCATCGACGGCCTCAAATTCGAAGCCGGCGTGCGTTACGCCCACACCAGCTACAGCTTCACCAACTTCGCCGACGGCTCGCAGAATGGCGGTCCCACCGGTGGTTCGGGCGGCACCTCGGAAAACCCCGTCACGCCGAAATTCACCTTGTCGTACCAGATCGACCCGCGCGACCTCGTCTATGTGACCTGGGCCAAGGGCTATCGCGAAGGCGGGGCCAACGCACCGGTCCCGGCCGAAGCCTGCGCCACCGATTTCGCCGATTTCGGCATCGCCTCCGCACCGGACAGCTACAAGTCCGATACGGTGAAAAGCTGGGAAATCGGCAGCAAGAACCAGATCCTCGATGACCGCATCGAGGTCGGCGCCAGCGCCTACACCATCGACTGGGACAATATCCAGCAAAGCGTGCTGCTGCCGACCTGCGGGATACGCTATACCTCCAACCTCGGCTCCGCGATCAGCCGGGGCTTCGACATGCAGCTCGGGATCCGGCCCTTCCACGGCATGGTCATCGACAGCGCCTTTGGCTTCACCGACGCGCACTACACGACCAACACGGCGGCGGGCGACAACCCGGACGCGCTCATCGCCAGGGCCGGCGACTCGGTCGGCGACCCGGACTGGAAGTTCAGCATCGGCGCCCAGTACAATGTTCCGGCAAGCCGGTTCAGCCCCTTCGGCGGCCGGAGCTATTTCCGGATCGACTACCAGTATATCAGCAGGCCCGAGGGGACCACTCCGCTGCGCGATGCCTCCACCGTCACCTATGACCCCGGCTACGTGCTGACCGATGCGACCAACTACATCTCGCTGCGCACCGGCGTGCTGCTGGGCAAGGACATCAACCTTTCCCTGTTCGTCAACAACCTGCTGAACGCGACGCCGCGACTGACCCAGATGCACGAGACGATCGGCTCGTTGCTCTATACCGACACCACCTTGCGGCCGCGCTATATCGGCTTCACCGTCACGGTGCGCAAATGACCCACCGGACCTGGCGGAGCGGCTCGATGCGGATTTCCATTCTCGCCGGAGCGTTTTCGCTATGCGCGGCGGTCCAGGCGCCGGCCAGGGCCGCGGACCCCGATCCGATCCCGCAGACCGAACAAAGCGACATCCTGACGCTGCCGCCGCCCAACCCGCATCGTGTGCTGGTGACGGACGGGGTCTACAACCATGCCAAGGATGGCCGGGTCTACGTGATCGACGCGGACCACGCGCATATGCTCGGCATGATCCCGGCCGCCTACAACGCCAACATCGTCGCCGACCCGAAGGGTGCGCGCTATTATATCGGCGAGACGATCTGGACCCGGGGCAATCGTGGCACGCGTCAGGACCTGGTCTCGTTCTACGACAGCCACACGCTCGACCTGACCGACGAGATCACCCTCCCCGGGCGTGCGCTGATCACCACCAAGAAGCAGGACATGGACATCAGCGCCGATGGGCACTGGGTCTATGTCTTCAACTTCACTCCGAGCAACTCGGTCATCGTCGTCGATACGCGAGCGAAAAAAGTCGCCGCCTCGGTCGATGTGCCGGGCTGCGGGCTGGTGTTCGCATGGGGCGGCAACGGCTTCTCCTCGATCTGCGCCGATGGCTCGCTGGCCAATGTCGATGTGTCCGACCCGGCCAGGCCGGTGGTGTCGCATACGCCCGCCTTCTTCCCGCCGGACAAGGACGCCGTGTTCGAGCAGAGCCCGACCGAACGCGGCAGCGGCCATACCCTGTTCATCTCCTATAGCGGGCTGGTCTATCCCGCGACGCTCGGGCGGGACAGCCGGATCGAGAAACCCTGGTCGATCCAGGAAGCCGCCGGCATGAAGCGGGCCTCGAATGCCGACGCCCCGTTCGAGCTTGCCTGGCGTCCGGGCGGCTGGCAGATCGCGGCCCTGCATCGCAGCGACGCGCATCTCTTCGTGCTGATGCACCGGGGCACCTTCTGGACCCACAAGGCGGATGGCAGCGAAATCTGGGAGCTCGACACCGGCACGCACAGGCTGGTGCGGCGGATCGCGCTGACCGAGCCGTCCAACCTGGTCGGGGTGACCCAGGACGCGGTCCCCTTGCTGTTCGCGGCGAGCGACGCCGGCGGCTTCCTGGTGCTCGACTCCGTGACGGGACGGGTGCTGCGCCGCATCCCCAAGCTGGGCGACAATCTGCTTTTCACGATGGCCCAAGGGGAATGAACATGACAGGAATCGGCATGACGGAACCGAGCCGGTGACCGGGATCTCGTTCTGGCTCGCCGCACCCGCCGCGGCGATGCGCGTCGCACTCGGGCTGCTGTTCCT
>CAXTCT010000247.1:0-3964 GCA_964242565.1 uncultured Acetobacteraceae bacterium
GAACGGCCCGAGGACGCGGCGGCCAGCATCGCGGCCGCCGCGGTGGTCAGGGCGACACGTCGGGTGATGCTGAGGGCAATTCTGGGGGTGATGCTGGGGGCCATGCTGTATCCTCGGGTCGGGCGGCATATTGCATTGAACCACGCGCGAGGCCACCTTTACATCCGGTATCCACGCACAGCTGGCGTGGTTGAACTAATCCATTTCCGGAGACGCTCCCTTGTCCCATGCTGCCGAGGCCGCCGATATCCTGTGGTTCCTGCCGACCCACGGCGATGGCCGCTATCTGGGGTCGCAGACCGGGGCCCGCCATGTCACCCTGAATTACCTCAGCCAGATCGCCCGGGCCGCGGACGAACTCGGCTATTTCGGGATGCTGCTGCCGACGGGGAAATCCTGCGAGGATTCCTGGGTGGTCGCATCCGCCATGATCCCCCTCACCCAGCGCGTGCGTTTCCTCATCGCGGTCCGTCCCGGATTGTCCGAGCCCTCGATGACGGCGCGGATGGCGGCGACCTTTGATCGTCTTTCCGGTGGGCGCCTGCTGGTCAACGTGGTGACCGGCGGCGATCCGGCGGAACTCGAAGGCGACGGCGTCTTCCTTGACCATACCGCACGCTACGAGGAGACCGACGAGTACCTGACCATCTGGCGGAGCATGATGTCGGGCGAGACGGTGGATTTCGAAGGGCGGCATCTGCGCGCCAAAGCGGGAAAGCTGCTCTATCCGCCGGTTCAGGCACCGTATCCGCCGTTGTATTTCGGCGGCTCGTCGGACATCGGCCAGCGGGTCGCCGCCGATCATGTCGATGTCTATCTGACCTGGGGTGAGCCGCCTGAGGCGGTAGGCGAGAAGATTGCCCAGGTGCGGGCGCTGGCGGCGGCGCGCGGCCGTGTGCTGTCGTTCGGCATTCGCCTGCACGTGATCGTCCGCGAAACGGAGGCGGAAGCCTGGTCGGAAGCGAACCGGCTGATCCAGCATGTCAGCGAGGAGGATATCGCCAAGGCGCAGAAGGCGTTCAACCGCTTCGACAGCGTCGGCCAGAGCCGGATGGCGAAGCTGCATGGCGGCTCCAGGGAAAAGCTTCTGGTCAGCCCCAATCTCTGGGCCGGCATCGGCCTGGTGCGTGGCGGTGCGGGTACCGCTCTGGTCGGCGATGCGAACCAGGTCGCGGCAAGGATGAAGGAATACATGGCGCTCGGGATCGACCGCTTTATTCTCTCCGGCTACCCGCATCTTGAAGAATGCTACCGCTTCGCCGAGCTGGTGTTCCCGCTTTTGCCCCTCAAGGCAACCACCGGAACCGATCGGGGTCCAGCCAGAAACGCCGGACCCTTCGGCGAGATGATCGCCAATATCGGCGCGCCGACCCATCGGGTTGCCGCAAGCTAGGCGGCTCGCTTGGAGACCGGATTTCGGGGAGCGCCGCCCGGGGCCGGTATGAGCAATGTTGGACATCGCTGGACGGCACAGGCCGGCGCTCGAGATCAAGCTCCTTGGAGCATGATGCAGCCGGGATTGGTCTCCTCGTCGCTATTTTGTTCCTAATCCTGCAGCCGTCGAGCCTCGTCCGGCAGCATGATCGGAATACCGTCGCGGATCGCGTAGGCCAGTCCTGCCTTATGGCTGATCAGCTCGCCGGCGTCGCGATCATAAACCAATTCACTTTTGGTGACCGGGCAGACGAGGATTTCCAGCAGCCTCGGATCGACCGGCACCGGGCGTGAGGCATCCGGGCGCCCCGGGGCGGAACCGGGCTGGGCTATGTTGGCTGGCGTGGTCGATCCGGTATCGGACATCAACAAGATCCCTGTTCAAACGGCGTGTGGCTTGCGGCCGTCGTCGGTCTCATGTCCAGCCATTTGCAGCAAGGCCAGAAGGGTGGCCGCGCGCTCGGAAAGGGTGACGGCCTCCAGTAGCGCCTGTTTCTCCGCCACGGTGAACGGGCAGATCATGCTGAGGGTGATGATCAACGTCTCGTCGTCCATCTGCTCGATGGCTTCCCAGCGTGCCTCGAACCCGCGTTGCGCGAAATATCGTCGCAAGGCGATGATCAACGCCTCGCGATCGAAGGCGACAGGCCCCGGCTCCATCAGGTCTTCGGCAAATGCGCTGAAGTCGGGCAGCACGCGTCGATAGCCCTGCACCAGCTCGAGTTCCTGGCGTATCCGGAACCGTGCTATGCCAGCCAAGGTGATCGCACACGTGCCGTCCTCGCGCTCGACGAAGGACGTCACCCGTCCGGCACATCCGACGCGATACAGGACCGGGGACGCCTCGCGCTTGATCAGTCGCGCGCCTGGCATGACGAAGGGGACGTGCGCCTCGCCAACTCCGGCCTCGTCTCCAGGCTCCGGTTCGTCATCCTCGTCATCCGCCTCGACGCCGAGAGGCTGCAGCATCCCGATCAGGCGCCGGGAGCGCAGGGCATGGTCTACCATGCTCAGGTAACGTGGCTCGAAAATGTTCAGCGGCAGCCTTCCACGTGGCAGCAGCAAGGCGCCGGGCAGGGGAAAAACAGCGAGCTCGCCGTCCAGGTCCGTCAGCGAAAATTCCCGCAGCTTTGGCAGATCGCGGGTTCCAGGGGCACGTCTGGCCATGACGATCAGCTGAACAGCAATGCCGACATGCGCCGGCGCGATGTGACCGTGACCGGATCGTTGAACCCCCAAGCCTCGAAGAACTTGATCAGTTGAAGCCGTGCCGCCCCATCGTTCCAGTCGCGCTGGCGCCTGAGAATCTCGAGAAGGGCATCAGCCGCAGCCTGTCGCTGGTCGGTGGCATTCAGTCCGGTAGCCAGCTCGTAACGAGCCTCATGGTCATTCTCATCGGCATCCAGGCGGGCGCGGAACCCGTCCAGGCCGTCGGCTGCCGCACGCCCTTCCGCGGCCAGCAGGAGCGCCGCTCGAGCACCGGCAATTTCGGCGTGATCGGCGAGCTTCGGCGGCACCTGTTCAAGAGCGCCCTGAGCCTGCTCCTCGTCGCCGAGGGCGAGCAGCGACCGTATCAGCCCGCCCCACGCCTCAGGGTTCTCCGGCTCCTGTTCAAGGGTTGCACTATAAAGGCCGGCGGCCTCGTCGGGCTGACCGGCCTCCAGAGCGGCCCGGGCCTCGGCCAGCATATCGGCGGATGGCAGAGTGCCGCCGGCTGCCTTGAGCACCGCCTCGATGAATCGTTTGAGCTCGCTCTCCGGCAACGCTCCCTGGAAAAGGTCGAGGATCTGGCCCTGCCAGAAGGCGGCGACAGTGGGCACGGACTGAAGCGGCAATCCGAGTTGGGTCAGCTGGGCAATCAGCGGGCGATTCGCGTCGACGTCGATCTTGACGAGCTTGATGCGTCCGTCGGCAGCGCGCGTGATCTTCTCGAGCGAAGGGGTAAGCTGCTTGCAGGGCCCGCACCAGGTCGCCCAGAAATCGACCAACACCGGTATCGTCTTAGAGGCTTCGATGACCTCGGCCATGAAATTGCGCTGATCGCCGTCGACGATCAGGGCGTCTGCGGCAACGGCTGGCGCTCCCGCACCGCGCGGCAGAGACGCAGGCCTGGTCGCTCCCGCGGGGGAGCCTTTGTTCTGGCCGATAATGTAATCCATGGCGCGGCAATCCTGGTCTGACAGCAAGGCTATAAGATTGTCGTCCGCCGCCGCTCCCGCAAGCGTCTTCCACAGCAGCTTATGCGAAGCACTCCCTCTTGCACCCTGCCTGGAAACATCATAGAAGCCGCAACCGCACGGAGCGCGGGCGTAGCTCAGGGGTAGAGCACAACCTTGCCAAGGTTGGGGTCGAGGGTTCGAATCCCTTCGCCCGCTCCAGATTTTTCCTTGTGTTTAGGGGGCATTGGCGGTTTTCTTTAACAAGAGAGATAGCCTAGATTGAGGTGGTCCCGCCTGGTTGGACAGTTTGGCAGGCTCAGGCGTGCGCCCGTCCAGGGTCGAGTGTGGTCGCGGGGAATTATAGTAGCCGA
>CAXTCT010000248.1:0-3962 GCA_964242565.1 uncultured Acetobacteraceae bacterium
TACGGACGCATCGGCGTCATGCTGGCCCAGGAACTCGCGGCCGGACGCCGGCGCCTGGTCGTGCTCGAGCGCAACCCGGCGCGGCAGGCCCAGGCCCAGGCGCACGGACATCTCTGCCTGAACGGGGACGCCACCGAGGAGGAAGCCTTGTTGCAGGCCGGCATCGAGCGGGCCGCCGTGCTCGCCACCGTGCTGCCCGACGACGCCCTCAACGTGTTCATCACCCTCAGCGCGCGCAGCCTGAACGGCAAGCTGATCATCATTGCCCGCGGCGAGGCTCCCGCGACGGAGCGCAAGTTACTGCAGGCCGGCGCCAACCGGGTGGTCATGCCGACCCATATCGGCGCGGAGCGGATCGCCGAGATCATTCTGTTCCCGGAATTGAGTTCCTCGATCCGGGCACCGCAGCGCGAGGCGTCGGCGAGCCTGAGCCGGCTCGGACTGGAACTCGAAGTGGTCATCGCCGAGGAGGGCGCCACCTTCGTCGGCAAGACCGTTGCCGAGATCGAGCAGAGTGCGGGACACGGCTTCCTGGTGCTGGCCGTGCAGGCGCCGGACGCGCCGCTGACGGATGGTCTGCCGCCTGGAACGCGCGTGCTCGCTGGAAGTGGCGTCACGCTGGTGGTGCGGGCCGGGCACAACCTCGCGCTGGAGGGGTTCCGCGCGAGGCCGCCTACAAGCTAGGGATCAGGCGGGCCTCCCGGAGCCGGTCGGCCATGGCGCGGGCGGGTCGAACACGACATTGTTCCGGCCGTTCCGCTTGGCGGTGTAGAGGGCGGCGTCGGCACGCCGGATCATCGAGGTCACGTCGTCGCCGGTCCGCATCCAGGTCACGCCGATACTGGAGGTCACGGGGATCATGCTGTCCTCGAAGGGGATGGGTTGGGCGAATACCGCCTCACGCATGGCCTCGATGCGTTCCTGCGCATCCTGCCTCAACCCTGGCAGCAACAGCAGCAATTCCTCGCCGCCATATCGGCCGATCTGGTCCTCGTCGCGAATGCTGGCGGACAGCCGGCGGCCGACCTCGCTCAGCACCGCATCGCCGCCGAGATGGCCGAACCCGTCATTGATCTTCTTGAAACAATCCAGATCCAGCAGCGCCACGGCCAGCGGCGTGTCGTCCAGGACCGCCCTTTCCATGGCAACACGCAGCTTCTCCAGGACCGCCGCCCGGCTCAGCAGCCCGGTGAGGGAGTCGAAGTGGGCCTGCTTGAAGAGGATCATGCGCGCCTGCTCGATCTCGCGGGTCCGCTCCGCCACCAGCGCCTCGAGCTGACGCTGGCGCACCAGCAGATAGCTGACACGCAGGCGCAACAGCAGTCCCAGAGCCCCCAGGACCAGCAATATCCCCGCCGCCAAAGCCGGCCAGGACCGCCACCAGGGTGGACGCACCTTGATGGTCAACGATACCGGAGTGGAATTCTGGTGCAGCGGATCGACCGCCATCACCTCGAACACCAGCCTGCCCCAGGGCGGATCGGGATAGCGCACCTCGTGAGCCGAGGTCTCGACCCAGCGCCGGTCGACGCCGAGCAACCGATAGCGGAAACGGATCGACTTCTCGAACCTGAAATCCAGCGACGCGAAACCGATGACCAGCGGATCGCCGGACCCGTGCAGATGCAGCACCCCGCCCTGGATCTGCGCCCGAGATATCTCGCGGTCTCCCACGCTTATCCCGGTGACCACCGGATGCAGGCTCGCGATGACGAATCTTCCTTCGGGGGCCAGCAGACCTTCGATGCGGCCGTAGGCGATCCAGCGGCCATATTTGTGCATGAGCAGGCCCTGGGCATTCTGCGTCACGACATGCCCGGCCCCATCCTCGACGAGGTCGAGCTGGCCGCTGTCGTTGGCAAAGCGTCCGGGTCCTCGGAGCACATCGATGACGGCAAAGCAGTAGAGGCCGGTCTCGGTGCCGGCATACAGGAAGCCGGCGCGCTCCTGCGCCAGAGACAAGACGGTGGCGCTGGAGAGACCGTTATCCTGGTCGTACAGGCGGAACCCCAGCCGCTGCGCGGACGCCGGCGCAACAACCGCGAGGCCCGCCAGCGCCGCCGTCAGCGTGATCGACAGCCAACTCCGGCACGCCATCATGCGGACGGACAAGGCGCGCGCGCGATCTGGCGGGAAGGAAGACGGATACATCAGGGATACTACGATCAGCCGTTGAACGGGACGGCTCTACCTACCCTGAAACTCCACAATAAGTTGTAAACGAAACGAAATGACGCGGGTCAGACGTTGAAGCGGAAAAGCAGCACGTCACCATCATGGACAATGTAGTCACGTCCCTCGATCCGCATCCGGCCAGCTTCCTTGGCGCCTTGTTCACCTTTGAAGCTGATATAATCCTCGTAGGCGATCGTTTCGCAGGCAATAAAGCCGCGTTCGAAATCCTTGTGTATTACCGCAGCGGCCTGTGGCGCCTTGGTGCCGACATTGATCGTCCAGGCCCGTGTCTCCTTGGGGCCGCAGGTGAAATAGGTGGTCAGCCCGAGCAGCCGGTAGCCTGCGGCGATCACGCGGTCGAGTCCGCTGTCAGACAAGCCGAGTCCGTCGAGGAATTCGCGCCGGTCGGCCTCGGCGAGCTGGCTGACCTCCGCCTCGATCGCCGCCGAGACGATCACCATCGCCGCCCCTTCCTCGGCGGCACGCGCCGCCACGCGCCGCGACTGGTCGTTGCCGCTCGCCGCCGAGGCTTCCTCGACATTGCAGACATAGAGCACGGGCTTGGACGTCATCAGCTGCAGGCGGCGGGCCGCTTCCTCCTGGCCCTTCGGTATGGCGGTGCGTGCCGGGCGGCCCTCGCGCAAGGCGTCCAGGATCGGCTCCATCAGCGCCACCTGGAAGGCGGCGTCGCGATCATTGTTCCTCGCCTTCTTCTGCAACGGCAACAAACGCCGCTCCAGGCTGTCCATGTCCGACAGCATCAGCTCGGTCTCGACGGTTTCGGCGTCGCGGATCGGATCGATCGAGCCCTCGACATGGGTCACGTCGTCATCCTCGAAGCATCGCAGCACGTGGATGATGGCATCGACCTCGCGTATGTTGGCCAGGAACTGGTTGCCCAGGCCTTCCCCGCGCGAGGCACCACGCACCAGGCCCGCGATATCGACGAACTCGAGGCTGGTCGGCAGGATCTTCTGAGACTTCGCGATCACGCTCAGGGGTTCGAGCCGAGGGTCGGGCACGGCGACCCGGCCGACATTCGGCTCGATGGTGCAGAACGGATAATTCGCCGCCTGCGCCGCCGCCGTGGCGGTCAGGGCATTGAACAGGGTGGATTTGCCGACATTGGGCAGGCCCACGATCCCACAGTTGAAGCCCATCAGACCTTCCTCTCCTCACCCAGGCGGTAGGCGACCCGGGTCATGAATGCTTCCGGCTGCCCGTCCGCGAGCAAAGCGGCCGCCTCCGCCACCGCGTCCAGAAGCGCCGTCAGCCAGGGCTGATCCTCCCTGGCGAAATCGCCCAGGACATGGCCGGTGACGCGCTCCTTGGAGCCGGGATGGCCGATCCCGAGCCGCACCCGCCAGTAATCCTGCGAACCCAGCATCTGGTCCATGCTGCGCAGGCCGTTATGCCCGGCCGGCCCGCCGCCGCGCTTGATGCGCAGGCGGCCCGGCGCGAGATCGAGCTCGTCATGCCAGGCGGTGATGCCTTCGGGAGGGATCTTGTAGAAGGCCGCCGCCTGTTGCACGGCCTCGCCCGAGGCGTTCATGTAGGTCAGCGGCTTGAGCGCCAGGATCCTTTGGCCGCCCACAAGGCCCTCGGCGGTCTCGCCCTTGAAGCGCCGCCGCCACGGCGAGAAGCCGTGACGGCGGGTGATCTGGTCGATGGCCATGAAGCCGATGTTATGACGTTGTTTCGCCATGCCGGGTTCGGGGTTGCCGAGCCCGGTCCAGAGCAGCATCATCCAGGCCCGTTGCCGATGGCTATTTCTTCGCGGAAGGCTT
>CAXTCT010000249.1:0-3949 GCA_964242565.1 uncultured Acetobacteraceae bacterium
GATTTAGGTTCTGGTGGCGCAAGCCGTGGGGGTTCAAGTCCCTCCGCCCGCACCATCCGGCCACGCGGCGCCGTCTGGCTGATCCCGCGTCCGGGCCAGGCGCCCCGGTAGCAGAATTTTATGAAGGATGGCCTGGCAGATGCAGGTGACTGAAACGCTTTCCGAAGGCCTCAAGCGCGGCTTTACCGTGGTCGTGCCCGGCGCCGAGGTGGAGGGCAAGCGACAGGCCCGCCTCACCGAGCTCGGCCGGACCATGAAACTGCCGGGCTTCCGCCCCGGCAAGATCCCGCTCTCGGTGGTGCGCCAGCGCTACGGCACCGCGGTCACCGGCGAGGTGCTGGAGCAGACCGTCAACGACGCCACCCGCGACCTGCTGTCCGAGCGCGGGCTGCGCACCGCGACCCAGCCGAAGGTCGATCTGGTGCGTGGCCTGCCCGATGGCGCCGGCGGGGCCGACGCCGATCTCGAATTCACCGTCGAGTTCGAGCTGCTGCCCGAGATCGCGCTGCCCGACCTGAGCGACCTCTCGCTTACCCGCCTGAAGGCGGAACCCGATGCCGAGACCGTCGACAAGGCGCTGGCCGACATCGCCAAGCGCCAGCGCAGCTTCGAGACCATCGACGAGCCGCGCGGCGCCGCCCATGGCGAAGTGCTCACCGTCGATTTCGTCGGCAAGATCGACGACGTGGCCTTCGACGGCGGCACCGCGGCGGACGTCGATGTCGAGATCGGCGGGACCGGCTTCATCCCCGGCTTCTCCGAGCAGCTCGAAGGTCTCGCCGCCGGCGAGGCGCGCACCATCCATGTGACCTTCCCGGAGGAATACCAGTCCGCCGATCTTGCCGGGAAGGCCGCCACCTTCGAGGTCAGCGCCAAGTCGCTCAAGCGTGCGACCGGTCCCGAGCTGAACGACGAGCTCGCCAAGACCCTCGGCTTCGAGGGGCTGGAACAGGTGCGCGAGGTGATCCGCCAGCAGGTGCAGCAGGAATATGACCAGCTTTCGCGCCTGCGCATCAAGCGCGAGCTGCTCGACGCCTTGTCGCTCAAGGCCGAATTCGCCGCCCCCGAGAGCATGGTCGAGAGCGAGTTCGCCGCGATCTGGCAGCGCGTCGAGTCTGACCGCAAGGAGGGCCGGCAGGACCTCGAGGACAAGGACAAGGACGACGAGACCCTGCGCGCGGATTATCGCCGCATCGCCGAACGCCGCGTGCGCCTGGGCCTGCTGCTGGCCGAGGTCGGCCGCGTCGCCAACATCAGCGTGACCCAGGAAGAGATGGGACGCGCGCTGCGTGCCGAGGCCGGACGCTATCCCGGCCAGGAGCAGATGGTGATCGACTTCTTCCGCAAGAACCCCCAGGCCGCCGAGACGCTGCGCGGGCCGATCTTCGAGAACAAGGTGGTCGATCACGTGCTCGACCGCGCGAGGATCGAAGAGAAGATCGTCACGCCGGAAGAGCTGGCCGAAATTCCGCCGGCGGAAGTTTGAGCAATGGCTCTGAAATCATTCATCTATGGGCCCGTGTTCTGGCGCGGGCCCGTGGCGCGGCCGCTTCACCGCCTTCGCCTTGACCGGTGAGGGCTTCCATCCGCCGCCGATCGTCCTATCTTGACCAACTCGGATCAGGCCAGGGAATTCAGACAGATGAGGGATCGTGGTCCCATGGAAATCTACAACAACGCTCTTGTGCCGATGGTGGTCGAGCAGACCTCGCGTGGCGAGCGGGCTTTCGATATCTATTCCCGGCTGTTGCAGGACCGGATTATCTTCCTCACCGGTCCGGTCTATGACGGGGTCGCCTCCCTGATCTGCGCCCAGCTGCTGCATCTGGAGAGCGTCAATCCCAACAAGGACATCTCGTTCTACATCAACAGCCCCGGCGGGGTGGTTTCGGCCGGTCTCGCGATCTACGACACCATGCAGTACATACGCAGCCCGGTGAACACGGTCTGCATCGGCCAGGCGGCCTCGATGGGGTCGCTGCTGCTCGCGGCCGGCGCCAAGGGCAAGCGCCTCGCCTTGCCGAATGCGCGCGTGATGGTGCATCAGCCCTCGGGCGGCGCGCAGGGCCAGGCCTCCGACATAGAGATCCAGGCCAAGGAGATCCTTTATCTCCGGCAGCGGCTGAACGAGATCTACAAGGAGCATACCGGCCAGACGCTCGAGGCGATCGAGCAGAAGCTCGAGCGGGACAGCTATCTCTCCGCCGACGAGGCCCGCGCGTTCGGCATCGTCGACGAGGTGCTGCAGAACCGTCCGGTTCCGGCCGATGAGCTCGCCAAGAGCTGAAAGCCCTCCCGGGCGCCGGACGCACAGGGGCTATCTCTGCCCTTGATGCGGCTTCTGGGACGGGTCTAATGTCATACGCTTGACTTGGGGTCGCTTGCGCAGCCCTGAGGGGTAGGAGAGGCCATGAGCAAGTCCAGCGACTCCAAGAACACTCTGTACTGCTCGTTCTGCGGAAAGTCGCAGCATGAAGTGCGCAAGCTCATTGCCGGACCGACTGTCTTCATTTGCGACGAGTGCGTCGAGCTCTGCATGGATATCATCCGTGAGGAGCACAAGACTCATCTGGTGAAGTCGCGGGACGGCGTGCCGACCCCGAAGGAGATCTGCAAGGTTCTCGACGATTACGTGATCGGCCAGTTCCACGCAAAGAAGGTTCTGTCGGTAGCGGTACACAACCATTACAAGCGGTTGGCGCATGGGGCGAAGAATAACGACGTCGAGATCGCCAAGTCCAACATCATGCTGATCGGGCCGACCGGCTCGGGCAAGACCTTGCTGGCCCAGACGCTCGCCCGCATCCTCGACGTTCCCTTCACCATGGCCGATGCGACCACGCTGACCGAAGCCGGCTATGTCGGCGAGGATGTCGAGAACATCATCCTCAAGCTGCTCCAGGCCGCGGACTATAATGTCGAGCGGGCGCAGCGCGGGATCGTCTATATCGACGAGGTCGACAAGATCAGCCGCAAATCCGACAACCCGTCGATCACGCGCGACGTCTCGGGCGAAGGCGTGCAGCAGGCGCTGCTGAAGATCATGGAAGGCACCGTGGCCTCGGTGCCGCCCCAGGGCGGCCGCAAGCATCCCCAGCAGGAATTCCTGCAGGTCGACACCACCAACATCCTGTTCATCTGCGGCGGCGCCTTCGCCGGGCTGGAAAAGATCATCGGCTCGCGCGGCAAGGGTTCGGGTATCGGTTTCGGCGCCATGGTGCAGGCGCCGGACGAGCGGCGGATGGGCCATATCCTCAAGGAGGTCGAGCCCGAGGATCTGCTCAAGTTCGGCCTGATCCCGGAATTCATCGGCCGCCTGCCGGTGGTGGCGACGCTGGAGGATCTGGACGAGGGCGCGCTGCTCGAGATCCTGACCAAGCCGAAGAACGCCCTGGTCAAGCAATATGCCCGGCTGTTCCAGATGGAAGGGGTCAAGCTCAGCTTCACCGAGGATGCGCTGAAGCAGGTGGCGTTGCGGGCGATCGCCCGTCGTACCGGCGCGCGCGGGTTGCGCTCGATCATGGAGAGCATCCTGCTCTCGACCATGTTCGACCTGCCCGGGCTGGATAATGTGGACGAGGTGGTGATCAACCGTGAAGTGGCCGAAGCCAAAGCCGATCCGGTCTTCGTCTACGGCAAGGAGCGTCCGGCGGAGCAATCCGCCTGACCCGGGACGGGCGGCGCCTTGTCCGGCGCCAGGGTTGCAACAATATCTGGGCTATGCAGGCCGCGGCGCTTGCCGCGGATGGGGAATGGGCGCGCCGCGATCGGGCGTCCGGCCCCCGACTGTCCTTCAGGAGGTCGACGAGATGACGGAGTCCAGGAAGCCGGCAAAGCCGGACAAGAATCCGCCAAGCGAGCCGGACACGATCACGGAGTCCGGGCAAGCGGTTGCGGCCGCCACGCCCGAGCGGGCGCCGGCACGGTCCAAGGCGAGCCGTTCGCGCGG
>CAXTCT010000250.1:0-3945 GCA_964242565.1 uncultured Acetobacteraceae bacterium
CGCGCGCGCGCGTCTCCTGCGCCGCCAGCAACGCCGCCCCGACCTGCTTGGGGTGATCGGCCGGGACGGCCTGCTTGTGGTGATCGGCCGGAACGGCCCGCTTGTGGTGATCGGCCGGGGCGGCGTGCGTGCGGTGATGGTGGCGCGCAACCGCTTGCGTGGTTCCGGACAAGGCAAGGATGAGCATGAGGCACGAAGCCCGCATCGCCGCCCCATGCCCGCGTGCTCCGCACGAGGGGCGAAAGGCGGCGGCCTCGCCTGGCCCGGTCAGGCGACGAGGGATTGTCCGGTCATCAGCAAGGGCTGATCCAGCTCCATCAGGGCCAGCAGGGTCGGGGCGAGGTCGGCCAGCCTGCCGTCGCGGAGCCTGGCCGCCGGCATGCCCGACAGCAGCAACGGCACCGGATTGAGGGTATGGGCGGTGTGCGGCTCCCCGGTCTCGGGATCGCGCATGGTCTCGCAGTTGCCATGGTCCGCGGTGGCGAGCAGGACGCCCCCGGCCTGCCCGATGGCGTCGGCGATGCGGCCGAGTGCCGTATCAACGGTCTCCACCGCGCGGATCGCGGCGGCGAGGCTGCCGGTATGGCCGACCATGTCGGGGTTGGCGAAATTCAGCACGATGAGATCGTACTGGCCCGAGGCGATGGCCGCGACGGCGCGGTCGGTGAGTTCCGGCGCGGACATCTCGGGCTGCAGGTCGTAGGTCGCGACCTTCGGCGAGGGCACCATGATGCGGTCCTCGCCGGGCAGCGCCGCCTCGCGGCCGCCATTCATGAAATAGGTGACATGGGGGTATTTCTCGGTCTCGGCCATGCGCAGCTGGCGGCGGCCGGCGGCGGAGACGACGTCGCCGAGCAGGTCTTCCAGGCTCTGCGGCGGGAACAGCACCTCGATGCGCCCGGCGAGGTGGTCGCTGTATCGGGTCATGCCGGCCGCGCAGGCGAAGCCGATCCGGCGGCCGCGCGCAAAGCCGTCGAAATCCGGATCGAGCAGGGCATCGTAAAGCTGGCGGATGCGGTCGGCGCGGAAATTGAACGACAGCAGGCCATCGCCGTCCTTCATGCCGGCATAATCGCCGAGCACGGTCGGCGGCACGAACTCGTCGGTGATCCCGGCGAGATAGGAGGTCGCCAGCACGGAATCCAGGTCGTGGGCGCGCGGGCCGTCGCCGCCGACGATGACGTCATAGGCCTTCTGGACGCGGTCCCAGCGCTTGTCGCGGTCCATCGCGTAATAGCGGCCGCAGACGGTGACGACCGGAACGGAGGGCGGCAGTTGCGCCTGCAGGCGGGCGAGGTCCTCGCGTCCGGATTGCGGCGGCGTGTCGCGCCCGTCGGTGAAGGCGTGGAAGGCCACCGCGATCCCCGCCCGGGTCAGCAACCCCGCGATCCCGACGGCATGGTCCTGGTGGGCATGCACGCCGCCGGGCGAGACCAGGCCCATCAGGTGGCAGGTGCCGCCGGTCCGGCGCAGCGCGGCGATCAGCGTGCGCATGGCCGGGGTCTCGGCGATGGCGCCGGTCTCGATGGCGGCATGGA
Source organism: uncultured Acetobacteraceae bacterium (assembly GCA_964242565.1). GTDB lineage: Bacteria > Pseudomonadota > Alphaproteobacteria > Acetobacterales > Acetobacteraceae > Lichenicoccus. Next base: position 1,539 of record CAXTCT010000250.1, read on the forward strand.
TGCGCGGAAGCTCCTGCATCACCACGCGCCCGGCGCCGATATTGAGGTGTCCGACCTCGGAATTGCCCATCTGGCCGTCCGGCAGCCCGACATCGCGGCCGCAGGTGCGCAGGAAGGCGGTCGGCCCGGCCGCCCAGAGCCGGTCGAACACCGGCGTGCTGGCCTGCCTGACGGCGTTGTCGGCGCTGCTTTCGCGCCAGCCGAACCCGTCCATGATGACGAGCATCACCGGCCGCCGGGACTGCCGGGTGGATTGCTGGGCTTGGGTCGATGATGGCATTGGGGGCATGCTCCCTGGCTGATCCGCCAGGCAGACATGCCACCATTCGAGCCTTCTAGTAAGGTGAGGCCGGTGCCGGCGGGGCTACCGGATCGTTCGGACCGGTGCTGCCGCCGGTGGAAGGCGGATCGCTGGCCGGGAAGGTGTCGTCGAGGGTGTCGTCGATCTGCTCTTCGTCCTCGTGGGTCGTGGTTTCGGACATGAACTGCCTCCTTGGGATGGATCTGGCTGTAAAGCGGTTCTCCGCGCTAGGTTTCCGGCGGCCCGAACCCATCTGCAAGGCCGGATCTGCAAGAGGAGCCCCCAGGCATGAGCCGCTTATCGACCGAGCCGGATGTATGGCGCGACAAGCTGTCGGCCGAACAATATCGCGTGCTGCGCGAGCATGGCACCGAACGTCCCGGCGCGAGCCCGCTGAACTACGAGAAACGCGACGGCCTGTTCCATTGCGCGGCCTGCGGCAACCCGCTGTTCCGCTCGGACACCAAGTACGAGAGCGGCAGCGGCTGGCCCTCGTTCTTCGCGCCGATCGAGGGCGGCGTCGAGACCCAGGAGGACAACAGCCTGTTCATGCGCCGGGTCGAGGTGCATTGCGCGCAATGCAAGGGCCATCTCGGCCATCTGTTCCCGGACGGCCCCAGGCCGACCGGAGAGCGCTATTGCATGAACGGGGTGGCGCTGGATTTCGTGCCGGCCGGGTCATAATCTCGCCGGATGACGCAATCATCCGCTTCCGCCTTCGCGAACCTCGTCGTCCTCGATCATCCCCTGGTGCAGCACAAGCTCACGCGGCTGCGCCAGGCCAGCACCTCGACCGCCGGATTTCGCCGGCTGACCCGCGAGATCAGCCTGCTGATGGCGTACGAGGCAACGCGCGACCTGCCGCTCGAGGAGGTCGAGATCGAGACGCCGCTGGAGCGCAGCACGGGGCGGATGCTGTCGGGCAAGAAGCTCTGCTTCGTCTCGGTGCTGCGGGCCGGCAACGGCATCCTCGACGGCATGCTCGACCTGGTGCCGGCGGCGCGGGTCGGCCATGTCGGGATGTATCGCGACCATGCGACGCTCGAGCCGGTCGAATATTATCTCAAGCTGCCGGACGACATCGCGCATCGCGTCTGCATCGTCGTCGACCCGATGCTGGCGACCGGGCACAGCGCCATCGCCGCGGTCTCGCGCCTGAAGGCGGCCGGCGCGCAGCAGATCAGCTTCGTCTGCCTGCTGGCCGCGCCCGAAGGCCTGGCCCGCTTCGCCGAGGCGCATCCGGACGTGAAGCTGATCACGGCGGCGGTCGATCGCGAGCTGGACGGGAACGGCTATATCCGGCCGGGCCTGGGCGACGCCGGCGACCGCCTGTTCGGCACCAAATGACACGCAACCGGGATCTCCCGGCCTCGTTGGACAGGGCGTATCCATTGAATTCAGGGAGAAAATCATGACGGATCATGTCTATCGCATCATGGAACTGGTCGGCAGCTCGGAGACCAGCATCGAGGACGCGATCAAGAGCGCGGTCACCAAGGCGTCGAACACCGTGCGCCACATGCGCTGGTTCGAGGTGGTGCAAACGCGCGGCCATATCGAAAATAACCAGGTCAGCCACTACCAGGTGACGATGAAGGTCGGCTTCGCCGTCGAGGACGAGAATGTCCATCTGCAGCCCTGAGCGGGATTGCGGCGGGATAAACAGCCCCGGGCAATATCCGCGGCCCGGTGCCGGCTAGGCCCGCCTGACGGTATAGGTCTCGCTCAGCGCGGCCGCGATCTGCGTCGCATGGAGGGGGTCGCGGGCCTCGACCATCACTTCGAGTTCCGCCGATTGCACGCTCGGGGCGGCGAACAGCCGCTGGTGCGAGACCTCGATGATGTTGCCGCCGATCTCGCTGATGCGCCGGGCGATGTCGGCGAGCATGCCGGGCCGGTCCGGTATCTCGAGCAGCAGGCGAAGCAGCCTGCCGTCGCGCAGCAGCGACCGCAGCAGGGTATTGGCGAGGATGCGGCTGTCGATGTTGCCGCCGCAGATCGGCAGCGCCACACGCTTGCCGGCAAACAGCTCGGGATAGGTCAGCAGCGCGGCCAGGGCGGCGGCGCCGGCGCCCTCCGCGACCAGCTTGGCGGATTCCGCGAGAA
>CAXTCT010000251.1:0-3935 GCA_964242565.1 uncultured Acetobacteraceae bacterium
GGTCGCCGGCCGTGAGCAGGGGCTTGGCGACGATCTGGCACGCCGGCTGGCCCGGCGCACGATAAGCGGTTCCGGCGCCTTGCTGGAGGCCTCCCCGGAGCAGCCGTCCGAGAGCCTGCGCCGTGCCGTGACCAGCCCGGGAGGCACCACCGAACAGGCGCTGGCGGTGCTGATGCGGCAGCCGGCCTGGCCGCGGAATATTCGCGCCGCTGTCGAGGCGGCGACGCAACGCTCCAGGGAATTGGCGCGCTAACGGGTTCCGGGGCAAGAAGCCGGCCCTCGCGCGATGAATTTCCTTCGGCGTTTCTGGAACAGCAACAATGGACGACGACCAGTTCGATTCCGCCCTGCTTGGCATGGCGATGACCCAGGCGGAGGCGCTGGGCTGGCGCAGGGTGACGGTGGCCGATGCCGCGCGTGAAGCCGGGCTGCCGCTGGACCGGGCACGGGCACGTTTTCCGACGCGCGCCTGCATCCTGGACAAGCTCGGCCTGCTGGCCGACCAGGCGGCCCTGGTTGACGACGGCTCCGGCGGCACAACGCGCGAGAAGCTGTTCGACCTGTTGATGCGTCGCTTCGACGTGCTCCAGCAATATCGCGGTGGCGTGCGCACCGTGCTGCGGGGATTGCCGCTCGACCCCGCGCTGGCCCTGATGCTGGCCGCACGGACCCAGGTCAGCATGGCCTGGATGGCGCAGGCCGCCGGCCTCGATACCAGCGGCATCGCCGGCAGCCTTCGCGTCAATGGCCTGGTCGGGGTATGGTTGCAGGCACTGCGCGGGTGGGATGGCGACGACAGCCCGGACCTCTCGGCCACGATGGTCGCACTCGATCGTGCGCTCGACCGCGCCGCCTCGTTCGGGCGCTTCCTGGGCGGCGCTTCGCCCATTGCGGCGGCACCAGATCCCGACGGCGAGCCCTTCACGCCGGAGCCGCTGCCCCCTATCGCCTGAGCGAGAGGGGCGAGCGGATGGCCGGGCCTTTACGAACGGCCCCGCGACGCCCTATCAAGGCGGGTCCGATCCCGGTCAGCGTGGGCCAATGGGGCGTAGCCAAGCGGTAAGGCAGCGGATTTTGATTCCGCCACGCGGAGGTTCGAATCCTCCCGCCCCAGCCAGCGCGGCCCCTTCCGCGCCGAAGCCGGACCGGTTCAGACCGCCTTCTTGAGGTTGGGACTGGCCTTGAAGCGGACGGTCTTGCCGGCCTTCACCTTGACCGGCTCGCCGGTGCGCGGGTTCAGCGCCTTGCGTGCCTTGGTCTTGCGGACGGTGAACGTGCCGAAGGACGGAAGCGTGAAGCCGCCCTCCTTCTTGAGTTCACGCACGATCGCGGCGATCAGGTCGCTGGCGGCCTGGTTCGCGGCCACACCGGTGCAATCGACGGAGTCCTGAAGGACGCCGGCAATGAAGGCCTTGCTCATGAAATCTGTCTGCTCCCGCTCGGTGCAACGAGACGCGCGACCCGACTTTCTGGTCCGCCGGTCCGTCCATTGCAGGACGCGGCTTTTACAACCGCGAAAAGCTTCACGCCAGCGAGATTTTTGTTCATGAACAAGAGGCGAGCGACGATTAGCCAGAGCGCGTCGTATCGGCAACAGGGGCAGGCATTGCTGCGATTTCTTCAAAGCGGGATGCGACCATGAGCCAAACGGGGTCCAGCCGCGCCGTCTGCCTGTTCGCGCATTACGCGGCCGACGGGAAGCTCTCTGCCTCGGTTCTGCATTATCTGGCCCAGCTCCGCCATTGCGGCCTCACGGTGCATGTCGCCTTGTCCGGCATGGACCGGCTGGCCGACGAGGATCGCGCGATGCTCGACGCGCAAGGCATCTTTGCCTATCCGCGTCCCAACCGGGGGCTGGATTTCGGTGCCTGGCAGCATCTCCTGCGCATCGGCTGCGCCAAAGGCGCCGACAGCATCCTGCTTGTCAATGACAGCGTCTTTGGTCCCATAGTCGAACTCGCGCCGATCGTCGCCCTGATGCGGCGACGCGGCCTCGATGTCTGGGGAATGGTAGAATCTTACGAGATTTCCTGGCATCTCCAATCCTGGTTTATCTGCCTGAGTGAAGCGGCATTGGCACGTCCGGCGGTCGCGCGCGTGTTCAGACAGGATTTCGCCGCGATGAGCAAAGCCGAGATCATCCTCCATGGCGAAATCGGACTGGGCACCGCGATACGCGCCGAGGGACTGAACTGGGGGGCGTGCCTGCCCGATCGGCGACGCGGATTGCGCCGGCTGATCGCGGTCAACCCGATGCATCTCGATTGGATCAGCGTGCTCGCCTGCGGCCGGGTGCCGTTCATCAAGGTGGAATTGTTGCGCGACAATCCGGCGCGTGTTCCCTGGCTCGGACTATGGCCGAAGATGCTGCGGCGCTATGGCCGCTTTCCTGAAGCGTGGATCAGGGACCGCATCACGGTTCCGGCCGGGCCGGTCGCGGGCGGTGTCGGCATGCGCCTGCTCTACCTGATGCTGACGCGCGACCGCATGGCGGCCCTGCGAAGTTTCTAGGCCGGATCTGCCGGCAGGCGCCCCGATGTCGTGGGGCCAAAGCTCCGTGTCCTGCTGGCTTCGAGCAGAACGCCATGAAGTGCCTCGGCCTGCGCCTCGTAGGTGACGATGCGGTCCTTGCAGGGATTGCGATAGCCGCGCAGCCGGTCCGGCCGGTCGAGCAGCGCCGTCACCGCCTGACGCAGATTCTCGGGGTTGGCGTCGAGGGGGATGATGGTTCCGTTCACGCCGTCGACGATGTCCTCGACGGTGCCGCCGCCATCCGTCGCGATCACCCATACGTCGCGAAGCAGCGCCTCGCGCACGGTCAGGCCGAAGCTTTCCTTCCATTGCGACGGGAACAGCAGCACGTCGATACCCTCGAAGAATTCGTCCATCGTATCCTGCCGGTAGGCCGGAACGACGCTGAGCCTGCCGGCAAGCTTCCAGCTTTCGACATGCATCGTGCGAAAACCGAGATTGATCGTGCTGTCGACCAGAAGCAGCGCATAGTCGGCACGGCCGAGCCTCTCGAAGGCATCCCGGACCAGGTCGATGCCCTTGACGACGTTGTTGCCGCCGACATAGCCGAAGCGAAGCACGCCCGGCGGGCGCGGCGGACGCGGGCGCGCGGGCAGCCGCACGCCATTCTGGTTCAGCAATGCCTGCTCCGGCGCGGCCCCGTTTGCAAGATAGAGATCCCGGTGGAAGTTGCTCGGGAACAGCAGCCGGGCGGCGCCGGACAGGCGTTGCTGCAGCATGGCGAAGCGCTGGCGCAGGTGGATCGCGTCGGGAATGCAGGATTCGCACACACGCAGGTCGATGCGCGTCTGCCCGCAGTAGCGGCCATCGCCGCGCACCATGAACTGGCGCTGGCATAGCCACCAGGCATCATGCACCGTGACCACGTAAGGCACATTGCGGTTGCTGCAGGACTGCAGGATCGACGAGCTGATGCCCTGGACGCAGTGGAAATGCACCACATCCGGTTCGATCGCGGCCAGCACGTCGTCGAACCGGGCCTGCATCTGCGGATTATCGAAGCTCACCACGGCGTCGTTGCCATCATGCGGGATGCGCACCGCGACCACCGGCATGGCGGCGGCGTCGGTGGTATCGGCATAGCGCAGCAGCGTATGGGGCGGATCGGCGGCCCGGCTCTGCGAGGCGAACAGGAACATCTCGGTATCGGGGCGGCGGTTCAGCCGGCGTGCCATCTCCTCGGCGACGATGGTGCTCCCGCCGAAGCTTTCGGGCCAGAAATACACATTGACGGCGAGCACGCGCAGCTTTCCGCGCCTCCTCCGGTCGAGGCCGCGCACCAGCGGCGCCACCTGCGTCCGGGCAATGATCTCGGGCGCGTAGCGTGCGAGCACATGCTCTCGGGCCGCTGCTCCGACCTGCCGGCGCCGCTCGGGGTCATCGGCCAGCGCGGTCAGCGCCTC
>CAXTCT010000252.1:0-3907 GCA_964242565.1 uncultured Acetobacteraceae bacterium
TTCGGCGGACGCCCCACTGTTTTGCCGCTCAGTGCGGCGGCGGCGCGGGTGTCGATGGTGCCGTCGGCGGCACGCAGCGGAGCCCGCGGCTCGCAGGGGATGCGCAGGGCGCGCAATCCATGTTTCCGGCCCGCCTGTATCAACAGGCGGCCCACCGTCGGATGCAGATGCATGTGCTTGTGCGCGTTGGCATGATCGAGCGCGAGGCCGGTGGCGGCGAAGGCCTCGAACTGCGCGCCGATTTCCCGGGCAAGCTGCCTGCGCACATCGGGACGGAAAAAATAGCGCAGGCCCAGCGCCAGCTGATCCGACGGGAATTGCCCGTTCGCGCCGACCAGAAGCGGGATGCTGGACGGCGGCAGCATCGCCGGCCCCTCGATCACCACCAGATGCAGCCCGACACGAAGCCCAGGCAGCCGGCGGGCACGGGCGAGCGCATCGGCCGCCGCGGGACCGGCCACCATCAGGCTGGCGGTGCTGAGCAGCCCCCGGAGATGGGCCTGCTCGATGGCTTCGTTGATGTCCTTGCTCAGCCCGAAATCATCGGCCGAGATGATGACGCGTCTGGTTCCCAGGAAGATCGGCCCCGGCTCAGGTCCCGGCTCAGGCCCCGGCTCAGGCGGCGTGGCGCTCCTTGAGGAACTGGAAGAATTCGACGCCCTCGCGCAGGCGCCGCTTCATCATCGTCGGGCTGCGCACCATCTCGCCCACGATCGAGGCGATCTTCGGCGCCCGGAAGTAGAATTTCCGGTAGAAGGTCTCGACGCTGTCGAAGATCTCGCTGTGCGACAGATGCGGGTAGGTCAGCGGCGCGATCTGGATGCCGTGCTCGTCGATCAGCTCGGCATTCTTGGCATCCAGCCAGCCATTCTCGGTGGCCTGCCTGTGCAGGAAGGTGCCGGGGTAGGGGGCGGCGAGGCTGACCTGCAGGGTGTGCGGGTTGATGTCGGTGGCGAACCGGATCGTCTCCTGGATCGTTTCCTTGGTCTCACCGGGCAGGCCCATGATGAAGGTGCCGTGGATCTTGATGCCGAGCTCGTGGCAGTTCTTGGTGAACGCGCGCGCGACCTCGATGCGCATGCCCTTCTTTATGTTGTACAGGATCTGCTGGTTGCCGGTCTCGTAGCCGACCAGGAGCAGACGCAGCCCGTTCTCCTTGAGTATTTTCAGCGTGGCGCGCGGCACGTTCGCCTTGGCGTTGCATGACCACACGACGCCCATCTTGCCGAGCAGCCGGGCAATGGCCTCGGCGCGCGGCAGGTCGTCGGTGAAGGTGTCGTCGTCGAAAAAGAACTCGCGCACCTGCGGGAACATCTTCCGCGCCGCGCGGATCTCCTCGGCGACATGCTCGGGCGAGCGGGTGCGGTAGCGATGTCCGCCCACGGTCTGCGGCCAAAGGCAGAAGGTGCAGTGCGACTTGCAGCCGCGGCCCGTATAGATCGAGATGTACGGGTGCATCAGATACCCGATGAAGTAATCCTCGATATGCAGGTCGCGCTTGTAGACATCGGTCACGAACGGCAGCGTGTCCATGTTCTCGATCATGGCGCGTTCGCGGTTATGCACGATGACGCCGTCGGCGTTGCGGAACGAGATCCCGTCGATATCCTTGAGGTCGCGCCCTTCGGCGACCTCCTTGATGGTGAAGTCGAACTCGTTGCGGGCAACGAAGTCGATCGGGGCACCCTTGAGCAGGCTTTCCTCGGGCTGGACTGCGACCTTGGCGCCCACCATGCCGATCTTCAGCGAGGGCTTGGCGTCCTTCAAGGCCTGCGCGACCTTCACGTCGGAAGCGAATGACGGCGTCGAGGTGTGCATGATCACCAGGTCGCGCGTCTTCGCGTCGTCGATCACCGGCTCCATGCCGATGCGCGCCGGGGGCGCGTCGATCAGACGGCTGTCCGGCAGCAGCGCCGCCGGCTGGGCCAGCCAGGTCGGGTACCAGAACGACTTGATCTCGCGCTTGGCCTGGTAGCGCGAGCCGGCGCCGCCGTCGAACCCGTCGAACGAAGGCGGCTGCAGGAACAGGGTTTTCATCATGATGGGTCAGTCGCCTTGGACGAGGGTCTGGTGCGCGTGGGCAAGGATCGGATGCGAGGTGATGGCGGTGCCGGCGGCATGCTGGGAAGGTGACCAGGCCGAGACCTGAAGCATCTGCCCGCGCCACGCGACCCGGCTGCCGGTGAAGCTCGCCGCCATGATCGCCGCCGAAAGCCAGTCGCGCAGCGGCAGCAGCAGGAAGGGCATGCTGTCGTTGCGTCCTCCCTCGGCGGGCCGGCGGCCGCCCATGTTCCCGATCAACTGGTCGATCCTGGCCGCGAACAGCCCGCGCAGGGCCCAGGTCGCGCCGAACAAGACCCAGCTCCCGGCCTGATGCGGGGCGGCCAGCAACGCCAGGCTTGCCCAGAAAAGCGGGAACTGCACGGCCGACAGGGCATAGCCCAGCGGTTCCACCGCGCGAACCGTGCGGCCCCAGCGCAGTTCATGGGCGAACAGGTCGGCCGGTCCGGTCTCGGCGATCGTGGTCGCGGTCAGGCTCGAGGCGATGGCGATGGTCTTGCCCTGGCCGCGCACCAGCTTGCCGAGCACGCTGTCGTCGGCGACATGGGGCGACAGCATCGGCAGGCCGCCGATCGCCTCCAGCGTCTCGCGCTTCAGCGCCATGGTCGAACCCAGGCAATCCTGCCGCCCGAGCACGCGCGACAGCAGCACGCCGGGCAGGAAATTATGGTTGATCTGCCCCGCGGCCAGCCGCTGCGACAGGCTCGTGGACGCCGGGATGCCGTGATACAGCGTCGTCACCAGGCCCACGCGTCCGTTGCTGGCGAAGCTGTGGGCGACCTGGCGCAGATAGTCGGGGGCGACGTGGATGTCGGAATCCGAGATCACCAGCAGGTCGTGCGCCGCGTGCGGCAGCATGTTGATCAGGTTGGCGATCTTGCGGTTCTGGCCATGCGGGGTGGGGTCGATCACCAGGCAGAGGTCGCGGTCGGGAAACCGCCGGCGCAGGCGCTGGACCAGGGCAATGGCCGGATCGGCGGCGCTCTGCACGCCGAACACGATCTGCAGCAGCGGGTAGTCCTGGGTGATGAAGCTCAACAATGCCTGCTCGAGCATCGGTTCGTCGCCGTGCAGCGGCTTGAGCACGCTGATCGGCGGCAAGGCGACATCCGCCGCCGCCGCGATGCGACGCATACGGATGCGGCGGCGGAACCGTCCGAGCATCAACGCACCGGCAGCCGCCTGAACGCAGCCAAGCACGGCGATGCCGTCAAGGCTGGCGGCTATACCTGCCGATGAGATCATGAGGGCGGTCATGAGCACGTCATAGAGCGGGATTGGACTCTGCTGTCATTAGCAATGTTTAAGCAAAGGGATCTGGTCTCACAGCAGTGATCAAGACCCGGAGAAGCTTTGTATCTTCTTCCTGAGACTCTCGATCAGAGGGGTAGCGTCGCCGGTCGACACCGTTGACGCGAAATCGGAGCGTTGCACCGCAACCTGGCTGATATGGCCGTCAAGCAGGACATCAACCACCTGCCAGCCTTGCGGGAAAGACCGCATGACGTAGTCGACCCTGGTGACGCTGCCGGACGGGGAGACGATCTGGGTCTGCACGATCTGGTCGGACCCGTAGGCGGATGGCCGGGCGCTCGGATCGACCTTGAGCGTCTCGCCGCTGTCCGGCGCGAAATTCGAGACATAGCGGGCGATGGTGAATTGCCGGAACACCTGTTCGAGCTGCGCCTTCTGCGCGTCCGGCAGCGAGCGGTAGCGCAAGCCGACAGAGGTCTGCAGCACGGTTGGCAGGTTGAAGGCGCGGTCGATCGCCGGCGCCAGCAGCTGGACACGCTGGTCGAACGAGGCGGGGCCGCCACGCGCCTCGATCGCGGTTAGCGCGCCGGAA
>CAXTCT010000253.1:0-3903 GCA_964242565.1 uncultured Acetobacteraceae bacterium
GTGGAGGCGGTCTATCCGCTGTATCGCGAGGCGAACCCCTTCTCGGCGCAGCTCGCCCGCGGGCGGGCATCCGCCTGAGGGCCGCCGCAGGCGGTTTGACAGCGGCCGGGGGTTTCATTACGCACAGGCCAGGCCGCCCGAAGGGAGCACCGGATGCTCTTCTACGAGCCGCTATTCCTGTTCGTGTTCCTGCCCGGCGTCTTTGCGCTGTATCTGCGCATGCGCCGCTCGCCGCGTGCGAGGGTGTGGATCCTGCTGGCCGCCAGCGTGCTGTTCTATCTGTGGGGCGAGCCGGCTTTCGTGCCCGTGGTTCTGGTCTCGGCGCTGCTCGATTTCGGGCTGGCGCGCCTGGTGGCGGGCGGCGCGCGCTGGGCGCTGGCGCTGGGACTGGCGTCCAACCTCGGCCTGCTGATCTATTACAAATATCTTGGTTTTCTCGCCTCGAACCTGTTCGCCCTGCTTGGCCTGACCGGGCCCGGCGCCCCCGCGGTGCCGCATGTGGCGCTGCCGATCGGCGTGTCGTTCATCGTGTTCGAGAAGATCACCTATCTGGTCGACATCTCGCGCGGCCGCAGCCCGCCCGCGGCGCGGTTCGACCGTTATCTCACCTATGTCTTTTTCTTCCCCAAGCTGCTTGCAGGCCCGATCATCAAGTATCACGAGATCGAGGCGCAGTTCCGCGATCCGCCGCCGCTCGACGAAGACATGATACTGGGCGGCTTTGCCCGCTTCATGATGGGCGTGATCAAGAAACTGCTGATCGCGGATATTGTCGGTCCCGCCAGCGACGGCATCTTCGCGATGACGCGAAACCAGCTCGGTTTCGCAACGGCCTGGCTGGGCGTCCTGCTGTTCAGCATCCAGATCTACCTCGATTTCAGCGCCTATTCCGACATGGCGATCGGGCTCGCGCGCATGTTCGGCTTCCGCCTGAACGAGAATTTCAACAAGCCTTACATAAGCTGCAGCGTCACCGAATTCTGGCGACGCTGGCACATCTCGCTGACCAGCTGGATACGCGAATATCTGTACATCCCGCTCGGCGGCAACAGGGTCAAGCCGTGGCGGCGGATGATCAATCTGTGGGTCTGCTTCCTGGCCAGCGGCCTCTGGCACGGCGCGGCCTGGACCTATGTCCTGTGGGGGGCGTACAACGGATTTTTCCTGGTGCTCGACCGCCTGTTCCTGCTTCGCTTGCTCGACCGGATGCCACGGGTCGCGGCCAATGCGGCGACGCTGCTGGCGGTGATGCTGGGCTGGACGATCTTCCGCGCATCCTCCCTGGACCAGCTCGCCACCTTCCTTCGCGCGATGGTCCATCCCGGACTGGCCGGCATGGCGTTCCGCTGGGAGAACAGCCTGATCGCCGCGACCGGGGCTGGCGTCGCGATCAGCCTGGCGCCGCGTATCTCGGGTTTCGAGGCGGGGATGGGATGGCTGCTCACCCGCAAGCCCGGCCGGCTGGCCATCGAGACGGCGGGGGTGATCCTGTTCGCGCTGGCACTCGACAAGGCCGTGACCGACCCCTTCCGCCCCTTCCTGTATTTCCGTTTCTGATGCGGCGCTCCCTGCTCTGGCGTTCGCCGATCCTGCTGGGCATGGCGATGGTGGCACTGCCGGCCCTGCTGGTCTATTTCAACGCGTTCCACAGGCAGGTCGCCGGTGTGCCGATCTACAGCGATACCTCGCTGCACGGCGTGGAGCTGCCGGTCGTGCTGCCGCCGCTGACCCGGCACGAGGTCGCCTCAGGCGATTTCTCGCGCGCCTACTCGATCTATTTCGGCCGGACATTCCCGCTTCTGGCCGCGGCGGTTCGTGCGAAAGGGCAGTTCTACTGGTCGGTGCTGCATCAGTCGCCTGCCTGGTTCATCAGCATCGGCCGGCATGACGTCCTGTACGAGAACGGCTATCTGGATGGATATTGTTCACGCAACATCGCCGCAAGCCGGCGCGCGGCGGAGGCCTGGGCCGCGCGCCTGATGCGGATGCAGAACTGGTACGCGTCGCACGGAAAGCTGTTCCTGTATCTGCTCACGCCGTCCAAGGCCGCCATTGAGCCTGAATTCATGCCGTCCGGCTGGCCGTGCGAGGCCGCGCCCGCGGACCGGGAAGGGTTCCATGCGGCGTATCGCGCGATCCTCGATCATGCCGGCGTCAATGTCGTCGATGCCGTCGAGACCAGCCTCCAGGCCAAGGCCGATTATCCGTTTCCGCCATTTCCGCCGGGCGGCACGCATTTCAACGACCTGACGGCGGCACGCGCGGTGCAGAGGCTGATCGACGTGTCGACGCGCGCCGGCACGTGGCGCCGCCTGAATGATCTTGATTTCACCTGGACGATGTCGGAGCCGAGCCGGATCGACATGGATCTTCTGCTGGCGCTCAATGTGCCCTGGACCGGGATGCATTACACAACGCCGATGGTGACGGCCCGCTCCGCGCGGGACCCGCATTGCACGCCCGTGCTGATGGCCCAGGTGGGCGGCAGCTTCACCTACCAGATCGACAAGATCCTGGAGCTGACGAGATGCCCGCCGCGGATCGACATGTACGAGTATTTTCACAACCGGATGGCCTTCTTTCCCGGCGACCGCCGCTATCCGGTCGATCCGCGGCGCCGCGCATGGGCATTGCTGGAAGCGGCCCAGCTGGTGGTCCTCGAGGAGAACGAGCAGCTCATGGCGTCCCAGCATGGACAGGCTTTCTATGAGCTGGTTTCCCGGCGGATCCGGGCCGAGCAAGGGCCGCCGGGGCCGCCCACGGCACACTGAACCCATCCGCGCCCGGCGCTCCGGCTCGCGCTATCGCGGGTGCGGGAGATTTGATAATCCGGCGGTGCCGCAAGGAGACCTCGATGAGCCTGCCTGCTGAACAAGCCTCCGGGATTGCCGCGCCGTGATCGACCGGCTGGAGATCGACCGGGCGTTCCAGCTCTGCCTTCGCCGCGAGGTTCATGACGAGGCGGTGTATGGGTTCTTCGGCGCCCTGAGCTCGCTGGACGCGGTTTATAGCGCGATCTTCGACAGTCCCGAGTTCCGCGGACGACTGGCGCCTGCGCCGCACGATGTCGGAGCCGAGCGGCTGGAGATCGAGAGCGAGGCAGGTCCGGAGAATATCGCCCGCATGATCGCGCATGTGGAAGCGACCTGGACACGGCTCGGCGAAACCGAACCGCATTGGTCGGTGCTGACCGACCCGCGTTTCAAGCCCGAGAATTTCCAGGCCAACCAGTCGGAATATCGCCAGTCCGGGAAGCGGGACGAAGCCCGGATGGAGGCTGCCGCGATCCGGGTCGGCCTCGACCTCACGCGGCTGCGGACCTGCTTCGAACTTGGCTGCGGCACCGGACGCATCACCGAATGGCTGGCGCTGCGTTTCTCCCAGGTGACGGCGGCCGATATCTCGCGGGCGCATCTGCAGGCCGCCCGCCACGCGCTGGCCGGCGAGCCTCACGTGACGTGGCTGCATCTGGCCAGGCTCGACGATCTTGCGGAGCTGCCGCCCTTCGACATGCTGTATTCCTGCATCGTCCTGCAACATAATCCGCCGCCGGTCATCTCGGCCATTCTGCGTCGGCTGCTGGCGCGCCTCAGCCCGGGAGGTGCCGCCTATTTCCAGGTTCCGGTATGGATGCCCGGCTACCGGTTCCGGTCGGTGGATTATCTCGCGGGCCTGCATACCGGCCCGATGGAAATGCACGCCCTGCCGCAGCATCACCTGCTGTCGATTGTCCGTGACGCCGGTTGCCGCGTGCTTGAACTTCGGGAGGATCCACTCGGTCCCCGGCTCGGTGGCATCTCGAACACGCTGCTGGTCGAGAAGGATGACCCCGCCCGGATCGCCCGATATCCCAGGCAACGCCGGCCTGTCCCACGCCGCGGCGCAGGGCCGAGGTCAGCGCGG
>CAXTCT010000254.1:0-3894 GCA_964242565.1 uncultured Acetobacteraceae bacterium
GATGGCCCTGTTCAGCTTCGCCGTCGGCAGCGCCGGCGGCTCCGCCCTGTGGGTATCCGACGGCAGCGCCGCCGGCACCCGGCAGATCATCGTGGCAGGGGGCATGACCGTTCTCGCCACGGTCGGCAGCCTTACCCCCCTGGGCAACCAGGTGGTCTTCGCCGCCACCGATACCGCGGGCAATGCCGGGCTGTGGACCACCGACGGCACCGATGCCGGCACCCATCGTCTGGGCTTGTTCACCGGGATCGCCGACCTGACCGCCTTCAACGGCCGCGTCGCCTTTACGGCCCTCGACAGCCACGGGCATCCTTCCCTGTGGGTGACAGACGGCACGGCTTCAGGCACGACGGAGATCATCCCGGCCAATGCGGCCACCAGCGGCCTCGATCCGCAGGGCCTGTTCGCCTATTTCGACCGTATCGGCTTCACCGGCACCGACATCAACAACAAGCACGCGCTTTGGCTGAGCGATGGCACCAGCACCGGCACCAGCGAAATCTCGATACCCGTAGCCTCGACGGTGGTGACCGGGACCGAAGCCGTCGCCGGAAGTGGCAACCTGGTGATCCTCAGCGTGTCGCAGACCTATCTTGCGGTCGATGGCGACACCATCCGCGCCGGCGCCGGCCAGGATGTGGTGCTCAATCCGGTCGGCGACGTGGCCGTCACCGGCGGCGTCGGGTCGCTGACCTTCACGGGTGGCACCGGGTTCAGCACCGTGACCGGCGGGTCCGGGCCGCTTGCGGTGCTCGGCGGCGCCAATGGCGGCGTCTATACCGGCGGCACCGGCGGCGGCAACATGCTGATGGCCGGCGGCGGCAACACCACCCTGGTCGGCGGCGGCAACCTCGACCGGTTGTTCGGAGCCTCGTCCGGACAGACCGTCATGACCGCGGCGCATGGACGCGAAAGCCTGATCGGCGGCGGCGGCAACACCGTGTTCTGGGGCGGGGTGGACAGCGGGAGCGTGATCTTCACCGGCGGCGGCGGCAGCACGGTCTATGGCGGCAATGCCGGCAGCGATACGATCGTCGGCGGCGCCGGCACCTTGCAGGTCACCTCGACGCACGGCGTGGCGGTATTCACCGGCAGCGGCGCCGCCGATGTCGTCGGCAGCGGCGCCGGCCATGCGGATTCCGTCATCGGCGGCAGTGGCGGCCTGACCGTGACCGGCCAGGGCAGCAACATGATCATCGTCGGCGGCAGCGGAACCGCAAGCATCAACACCAGCACCGGCTACGGGCTGATCTTCCAGGGCGGCGGGGCGATGAACGTCACCGGCGCCGGGCCGTTGCAGATCATCGCGGGCAGCGGCTCGGCCAGCATCGCCGCAGGCGCCGGCGGCATCCTGCTCGACGTGGTCAAGGGCGCCGCAGGCGGGCTGGACGTCATCAGCGGCTTCAAACCGCAGACCGACCGCATCGACCTGTTCGGCTACCTCGCGGCCGACCTGCACAGCCATGTCGCGAACGGCAGCGTGACGATCAACATGTCCGACGGAACCCGCGTGACCCTGCTCGGGGTCAGCGATCCCGGTCCGGCGCTCAACCTCGTCGCCTGAACCGGACTGGCGCTCCAGCCTGGGCCGGGCCTTGTCCTGTCGGGGTTTGCCTTGGGGTGTGGAAGCAGTCGAGTTCCTCGTCCGGCGAGAGCGCGTGGGGGAACATGAAGCTCTCTTGTTCCATCGATTTCGGAATGGTCCCTCCGCATCATGCAGATGCCCGCGCCGTCCGGCAGTTCCCCGGCCGCTGCGCGAGCACCGGCCGGCGCCACATTTTTGCATGAGTGTCGGACATCCCCGATATTCCGGATAGCGATGTTCCAGGACAGAGCGGGAAGGAAGGCCGGATCGACGCACGCGGTCAATGTCGAACGTCAGGCTTCGCATCGCGCTGATGGCGGAAATCCACCGATAGGAACATATGCCGTTTTTACGTCGCTTCAGGAGGTGCCTGTTGCAATCAGCAGATAAGGAGCCGGCTCATTCCGGGCATAACACCTCTCAGCGCCGCAACCTTGCGCGCCTACAGATCGACCCGCTACAGCGCGGGCGGCATGGTCACCTATGTCGGCCGCTTTCCTGAAGGACTGCCCTCGGATCGGCCGAAAACGACGCTCGTGATGCTCGGCGCCTGCAACCCCGGCGGCCGCCGGCGCCCCGATGGCTGGAATGTGCGCATGATGGAAAGGATGCGGCGCGTGCTGCGCCGGTTTCATTTCATCGAAGCGTCAGGCTCGTTGAATCGCTGGCGCGAGCCGATGCTGATGGTGACGATGGAACCAAGCCAAGCCTGTGTTATCGCACGTCGTTTCAAACAAAACGCAATCATCGTGATTGCAAGAAGAAGAAGAACAAGACTTCTTATTCTTTCTGAAAATATTCCTAATATTACGGTATGAGACATTTTATCTCGATAACTGCTTGTGCCGCTCCGGCGAGCATGTTTTAGTCCGCGCGTTATCGCATCGGTTCCCGCAAAACGGGAACTTTTCATCTTAATTGCCTGCGGAATGCCGGCCGGTCTTGTGCCTGCACGAGTTCCGCCGCACCCGCATGACAGCCGGTCAAAATATTCCGCCTTCGGAGCATGATGCATTGAGCTTGAACCTTGCCAATTATCGCACGGTCTTCAATGATGATTTCGCGAAAGATACCTCACTCAATCGAAGTCGATGGTCTGCCGAGTGGGGCAAGTCCGACCAGTTCTCTTTCGGGAACGGCGCGCTGACATTGACCGGACGCGCGTCGGAAGGCTGGGACGCCGTCGGTTTCATGCAGGCGCCATATGCGAAAACCGCTGGCGAGGGCTATGGACTTTACCAGTTCAGCGGCTATGCGAACGCCGGACAGGGAATCGGAATTTGTTTCGTGATGTGGCGCGCCGACAATGTCTGGCTCGACAAGTCCCATCCGTATGCAGGCACGGAACTCGATCTGCTCGAAAGCTGGGACAAGTCCAAGAGCGATTTCTCGACGATCCATTATTATAAGAACGGCTCATCGTCCAGCGGACAGACCACGCACAGCGTCAGCCTCGACCTGACCAAGGACCATACCTATGCGATGGACTGGGAGCGCGGCAGCCTGACTTATTACGTCGACGGCAAGGAGATCTATCAGGACACCGCCAACGCTCCGCTCGATGCCGCCGACGGCGGCAGCAACGAGGTGATGGGCGCCGAGGTGGTGGGCGAGGGCTCTTTGGTGACGACACCCACCGTGCAGCTGCACATCACCGACATGAGCTACAGCACCCGCATCTCGTCCAGTGCTTCAGCGGCCACGACGAGCGACAGCGTGTCGGCCACCCAAAGCGCCAGCGTGTCCGCGACACAAGCTGACAACGTATCCGCGACACAAGGCGGCAGCACGTCCGCGACACCGGTCTTCATCACCAGCTCCCATGGAACGGTCACGTTGTCCGCCGGCGAGAAGCTCACCGACACCGGCAGCGCGAACACGCTGGTGTTTCCGGCAGCTGGCGGCGTCACGCTGAACGGCCATACGATCGACCGTTCCGACATCTTCGATCTTCGCTCGGTGATGGCGCAGACCAACTGGGACGGCAAGGCCGCCGACCTCGGCGCCTATCTGACCGAGGCCACCACCAACGGCGGCAAGGATCTACAGGTGTTGCTGCATCCACAAGGCGGTTCGGCGAGCAGCGTGCTGGCAACCTTCACCGGGGTGGGCCAGGTCTCGGGCGAGTTCGCCCATTTCAAGCAGGATGCCTTGCTGCACTAGAAGCCTGGCAAAACCGGCCTCCACGGCGTGCCTACCCGCTGATGTGCCCTCGTGCATCAGCGCCAGCAGGGCGCCCGCAGGTTCCGCCTGGAGCTCACGCCGAAGAGGATACGGCGTCGATGCTCCTTGCATCATCATCGGCCGGT
>CAXTCT010000255.1:0-3884 GCA_964242565.1 uncultured Acetobacteraceae bacterium
GTTCGCCGGCGGTGTCGCCGCAGGCGCCGGACCGGGGGCGGGCTGGACCGCGGGATGGGCCGCCGCATCGGCGGCGCTGGCATTGCCGCCTGCGCTGGCGTGACCGGGCCTGGCCGAGAATTGCGTGCCGGCCTGCGCCGGATCCGTCATTACCATGCCACCCTGGTTCGGGCTCTGAGCCAAGGCGGCGATGCTGCAGGCACCCGAAAACAGGACGGTCAACGTAACCGCGCGCCCAATCGGTGCAAGCGCTCGGTGCAAGGCTGCAGGCATCCAGAACTCCCAGCAAACCCAATCGCGGCCCATAGGCGACATCGCGCCGCATCGGTTGTGGCCGCCAAGCTGCCACGAAACCAGCCGTCCGGCTATCCTCTCCCCGCGCGCTTTCCCGCCCGGCCGGGATGAACCGTGGGCGACGATGTGCTAGGGTCCGGCGACGCGCGACATCAACATCTCGGAAGGATCAACGATGGGGGTGACAGGCCTCGCCGCAGTCCTTCTGGCGATCGCCGTGCTGCTTGTCGTGGTCAGTACGGTGCAGCCTCTGGCCCAGCGGCTGCATCTTCCGGAAACGGTGCTGCTGGCGCTGGTAGGCATCCTGATCGGCGGCACGGCCGACCTGCTGCTGCGCAGCAGCTTCACCAACATCTTCGACGGGGCTGCCCGAACGCTGCTCGATTTTCCGATCAACAGCGAAGCCTTCCTGTTGATATTCCTGCCCATCCTGGTGTTCCAGGGCGCGCTTGCGATCGACGTGCGACGCCTGGCCCACGAGAGTGCGACGGTGCTGCTGCTGGCGGTGGTTGCCGTCCTGGTCAGCACGGCGGCCATCGGCATGGCCCTGTTCCCGTTCGCCCATATGAAGCCGGAGGTCTGCCTGCTGCTCGGCGCCATCGTCGCCACCACCGATCCGAGTGCTGTGGTCGGCATCTTCCGCGACATCGGCGCCGCCACCCGCCTGACCCGGCTGGTCGAGGGCGAGGCGCTGCTCAACGACGCGGCGGCGATCTCGATCTTCTCGATCCTGCTCAGCGCCGTCACCGCCGGGCAGCCGATCCATTTCGGGCTTGCGATCTATGCCCTGGTGTCGTCCTTCATCGGCGGCCTCGTGGTCGGCGCCGTGCTCGCCCGGCTGACCCTGTTCATGATCGCGGCGCTGGGCGGCACCCCGGCCGGCGAGGTCACCCTGACCATCGCCCTGGCCTACATCGCCTACATCGTCTGCGACGACATGTTCCACTTCTCCGGCGTGGTCGCGACCGCCGCCGCCGGCCTCACCTTCTCGCTCTACGGTCCCTCGACCATGCGCCCGCAGACCTGGCGCTTCCTCGAGGAGCTCTGGGAACAGCTCGTGTTCTGGGCCGGTTCGCTGGTGTTCGTGCTCGCCTCGATGCTGGTGCCGCGTCTGCTGGTCGGGCTGACCCGCTGGGACTGCGTGCTGATCGCACTGGCACTCGGCGCCGGCCTGGTCGCGCGCGCCGCCGTGGTGTTCGGGATGCTGCCAATCCTCGCCCTCGCCAGGCTCTCGCCGCCGGTCCCCTTCCCGTTCAAGGTCACCATGGTCTGGGGCGGCCTGCGCGGCGCCATCACCCTGGCACTGGCCCTCGCCGTGACCGAGAACCCCGCCATTCCGGTACCGGTCGCGCATTTCATCGGCATCCTGGCGACCGGCTTCGTGCTGATCACGCTTCTGGTCAACGGCACCACCCTGCGCTCGCTGGTGGTGTTCTTCCGTCTCGACCGGCTGCCCGCGATCGACGAGGCGTTGCGCCACCAGATCCTCGGCATCGGCCTCGGCCAGGTGCGCGACCGCACCCGCAAGCTCGCCGGCGAATTCGGTTTCTCCGGCCATTCCCAGCGGCATGTGCTGGAAGCACTCGACCGGCGCATCACCGAGGAACGCGAAGCCAACACCTTCGAAACCGCGCTGGGCGACCGCCAGCGCATCACGCTGGCGCTGATCACCATTGCCAATCAGGAGCGGTCGGTCCTGCTCGACCTGTTCCGCATACGCGGCCTGTCGCGCAACGTGATGGAGACCTTGCTGCGCACTGCGGACGCCATGATCGACGGCGCCCGGCTGGAAGGCCGGTTCGGCTATGTGAGTGCCGTGCGCCGCCAGTTGCGCCCGTCCTTCGGCTTCAAGCTGGCGCAATGGGTGCATCACACGCTGCGTATCGACCAGCCTTTGATGATCTGCATGATGGAGCGTTTCGAACGGCTGCTGATCCAGCATCTCGTCTCGCTCTCGCTGACCCGCTTCATGCGCCGCCGCATGGAGCCGACCCTGGGAATACGCGTCGCCGAGATCGTCTCCGAGGTGCTGGAGCGACGGGAGAAACTGCTCGAGGACGCGATCGAGACCATGCGGCTGCATTATCTGGGCTACAGCGAGGCCCTTGAAAGCCGCGTCCTGCGCCAGGTGTCGCTGCGCCTGCAGGGCGAGGAATATGACAAGCTCCTCGCTGAATCGCTGATCAGCGAGGAGCTCCATCGCGCGCTCCATCGCGACGTCGAGATCCGGCGTCGGCGGCTCGACCGCCGGCTGAAATTCAACCTGAAAAGCGGCATCGAAAG
Organism: uncultured Acetobacteraceae bacterium; assembly: GCA_964242565.1. Taxonomy (GTDB): domain Bacteria; phylum Pseudomonadota; class Alphaproteobacteria; order Acetobacterales; family Acetobacteraceae; genus Lichenicoccus. The sequence goes on from CAXTCT010000255.1 coordinate 2,578, forward strand.
CCGCATCAAGAGCATGCCGGCGCTTCGGGGGGTGCCCGAGGCGGTGCTGCACGACCTCGCGATGATGCTCTCGATCCGTTTCATCGCGCCGGGCGAGCGTCTCTGCCGTCGCGGGGCACGCATCGGGCAGGTCTATTTCATCAGCGCCGGCCTCCTCGAGATGCATATCGCCGAGCATGACATCCGCTACGTCCAGGGCGACCTGATCGGCGCCGAGGAGCTCCTGTCCGGGCGGCGGATGGAAGCCACCGTGCGGGCCCGGCGCTTTGGCCATCTGCTGGTCATACGTGCCCGCGAGTTCCAGCGCCTGGTGGAGGATTATCCGGTAATCCGCGGCAACATCGAACGTATCGCCCGCGTCCGGACGGGCATCGCGGACGCGCCGCTGCGGCTGTCTCCGCCCACGCGGCATCCTCTTGAGGTCGGCAATGTCATCTGAAGAAGCCTCTCCCCCCTCCCTCGACGACCTTCATCCGGTCACGCTCGCGGGGCGGCATGTCCGGCTCGTTCCCCTCGCGGCCGAGCATTGCGCGGGCCTGGTCGCCGCCGTCCGCGACGGCGAGCTGTGGCGGCTCTGGTATACGAGCGTGCCGGAGCCGGACGGAATGGCGGCCGAGATCGAGCGGCGCCTCCGGCTGCGCGCCACCGGCGCGATGCTGCCGTTCACCGTTGTGGACACCCTCTCGGGGAACATCGTCGGGATGACGACCTATATGAACATCGACGCGGTCCATCAGCGGCTGGAAATCGGCTCGACCTGGTACGCCCGCAGCGTGCAGAGGAGCGGCTTGAACACCGAGGCGAAGCTCCTGTTGCTCGCCCATGCCTTTGAACGGCTCGGCTGCATCGCCGTCGAGTTCCGCACCCATTTCCTCAACCAGCAGAGCCGCCGCGCCATCGAGCGCATCGGGGCCAGGCTCGACGGCGTGCTGCGCAGCCATCAAAGGACGCGCGACGGGACCCTGCGTGACACCTGCGTATACAGCATCATCCCCTCGGAGTGGCCTGCCGTGCGCTCGCATCTCGAATGGCAGCTTGAAAAGGCACAATGAGGTCAGGAAGCGAATTTCACCAGCCTGCCGCCGGGTGCCCCGATCACGCAGTCGTCCCGCATCACCGTCTTCCCGCGCAGGATCACCGCGACAGGCCAGCCGGTGACCATCATCCCGTCGAACGGCGTCCATCCCGCCGGGCTCGCGATCCAGTCATTGCTGATGCGTCGTTCGGCCTTCATGTCGACCAGGGTGAAGTCGGCGTCGCCGCCCGCAGCGATGCGGCCCTTGCCGACCAGCCCGTAGACGCGCGCC
>CAXTCT010000256.1:0-3863 GCA_964242565.1 uncultured Acetobacteraceae bacterium
CCCCTCCCCGCCGCTCTCCCTCTCTCCATGTGCATCCCGCGATGCTGCGGCTGGCGCTCGCCAGCAAGCCCGCCGGCGGGATGGTGCTGGTCAGCGACGCGATGTCCCCCGCCGGCACCGGACTTGACGGCTTCATGCTCCAGGGCCGGCACATCCTCCGGCGCGACGGGCGGCTGCAGACCGAGGATGGCGTGCTGGCGGGTGCCGACCTCGATCTCCTGCGGGCGGTGCGAAACGCGGTCGACCTGCTCGGGGTCACACTGGACGAGGCGTTGCGCATGGGCTCGCTCTATCCGGCCCGCTTCCTCGGCCTCGACCACCGCCTCGGCCGGCTGGCGCCCGGCGCCCGCGCCGACCTCCTGCTGCTCGACGAGCATCTGCATCCGCTCGCCACCTGGGCCGCGGGAAGGCGTTGAAGGCGGGCGGCATGGGGCAGCGTGGTCCCAACGATGGAGGCTCTTCTTTATCGCGCGTCCGGGTTGCCGCCGGTCTGCCGCAGCATTTCCGGCCCCACCTCGGACAGGCTCGACAAACCGAGCAGCGCCAGGTCGATATCCAGCTCGCGCGCCAGCAGGGCGATGGCGCGACGCACACCGGCCTCGCCGGCCAGCGCGGCCGCGAACAGGAACGGACGTCCGACCAGCACGAAATCCGCTCCGAGGGCGAGCGCCTTGAGCAGGTCCGTGCCGCGCCGGAAGCCGCTATCGACGATGATCTTCATCTCGCCGGCCTGGTCCTTGATCCCGGCCAGCACTTCCATCGGTGAGACCGCGGAATCGAGTTGCCGGCCGCCATGGTTGGAAACGACGATCGCCTCGGCGCCGCTCTCGCGGGCGATCCGCGCATCCTCCGCGGACAGCAGCCCCTTGATGACGAACGGACCTTTCCAGAGCTTGCGGATCAGCTCGATCTGGGTCCAGCTGAAGGCGCTGTGCCCGGTGACGCGATCGATCTTGCGCGAGAACAGGTTGATCGGGTTGTTCGCCTCGACATTGCGTATGGCCGGCACGCCTTGGCGCAGCAGGGTCCGGGCCGCGGTGCCGGCCAGCCAGCGCATATGGGTCAGCCCGTCCAGGCTCAGGCGCGGCGTCGGGCGCAGCGGCATGCTGTAGCCGCTGCGGACATCCTTCTCGCGGTTGGAGCCGACCGGCACGTCCACGGTCAGCACGAACACCTTGATCCCGGTGGCGGCGACGCGCTCGACCATCTGTTCGATGCGGCGCGGCTCCGGCGACTGGTAGGCCGCGAACCACGCATCCGGGTTATGCCGCACCAGGGCTTCCATCGAGGTGATCGAGTTGGCGCTGAGCACGAAGGGAATGTTGGCGCTCCTGGCTGCCCGCGCCATCCGGTTGTCGCCGTCGTAGGCGATGACGGCGGAGGCCCCCATCGGCGCGATGCCGAACGGGGCGGCGTAGCGGCGGCCGAACAGGCTGGTCTCCAGCGAGCGTTTCGAGACGTCGCGCAGCACGCGCGGCACCATCCGCCACTGCTCGAAGACGGCCCTGTTGTTCGCCAGCGCCTGATCGGCCTCGCTGCCGTTGGCCACATAGCCATACACCGCGTGCGGCAGGCGGGGCTGCGCCAGGCGCTGGAAATCATCCAGGCCGAGCGCTTGCGCCAACAGGCGGCGATGGCGCCAGGAGGGCTGGTCGGAAGCCTGCCTGTACCGGTTGGACATGGTGCTGCTCCGCTGCTCGGCGACGAAAATGAATGATTATCTTTGCCCGGAAGGATGCGCCCAGAAGGGTGGCAGGGCCTTGAAGCGCCGCCATCGCCCGGCCAGCCTCTCGCCGCCGGCCATCCCGTCGCGCGCCTGCCAGCCGATCACCACCCCGATCGCCCGGTGCATGCCGGGCGACTGGCTGAGCTGCCCCAGCTCGTCCAGAAGCGGCTGCGTGGTCGCCGCGTCTTGGTCCAGGCCGAGCGCTTCCTGCAGGCGGCCCAGCCGCCGGAGGTAGCGTGGCACAGGCAGGGGATCGCCGAACAGCGGCAGGAAGAACTCGGTGGCATAGCGCAGCTTCTTCAGCGTGATCCGCAGCTCATGGCGCCCGGTCGCCGACAGACGCCTGAAACCTGTGCCCTGCTTGCAGGCCCGGCGTCGCAACCGGGCCAGGATACGCACCGCCATCATCGACGCCGGTTCGGCCAGCACGCCGAGCCCGTCCCGCTCCATTTCGTTGCGCCAGCTCCGGCGCGCGATGCACTGACCGAGCGACAACTGGAACGCGGTATAGCGCGGTGCGTCGAGCAGCTCCCGCACCGAAGCGTAGGCCGCCGCGCGCGGACCCTGGGACACCTCGCGCAGGCCGTCGAAATCGCTGCCGGCCTTGCCGACCGCCTCCGGCCCGGTCAGCGTCGTCATCAGGAACACATCCCAGGCACGCGCCGGACCAAGCGCGTCGGCGGCCCATTTCGCTTCCGCGCCCAGGCTGCGCATCGTCGGCGAGGGCAGCTCGCGATGCAGCAGCGAAAATGCCGAGCGCATCCGGCGCAGGGCGACGCGCATCTGATGCACCCCGTCCGGGTGGCAGCCCTCTCCGGCTACCGCGTGGTTGGCCTGCAGATGCGACCGGCAGCCATCGAGCACAGCGGCAATCATGTCGTCGACGGCGGACGCCGCGGTCAGCGTGGAGGCGGCTGCCTTTTCCGCCTTGATGGCGATGCCGCAGGCCAGAGCATAGCCGCGCCTGGCCACGCTGACGCAACCCACCTGCACCGGCGCCAGCTCGAGCAGCCGCATGGCGATATCGTACAGCGCGCCGGCGTCGCCGGATTGCAGCAGGAGGCCGATTTCGCGAAACCGCCGCTGGCCCGTCGCGGCCTCGATCATGCCCTCGTCAAAGGCGATATCCACCTGTGCGGTCGGCAGTTCCAGACGCTGGAGCTGCCGCCGCCGCCGGGTTTCGAACATCTTGACGAGGGGGACGGCCGAAAGACTCTGCCGCAAAGGCTCCAGGGCCTGAATGCCCGCGAAAAGATCCAGATCGGGCGACGCATTGTCCGAGGGCGCCTGCCAGGACGCTCCCGCCGCCGGTCCTGCGCCGGGCCGCCCATGCGCGGCGAGCGGCTTCAGCGTCTGGATGAAGCGCTTGCCCTGCCGATGCACGCGCAAGCACATCTGGGCGGCAAATAATCCGCGATCCTCGGTGTCGTAATACAGGCTGTCGATCCGGCGCGTGGTGCCGCGGTTGCGCGCATGCTGAACGACGAGCGGCGCATGCCGCAGGATACCGATCACGCCGGGGGACGCCCCCTCGGGCACCAGCAGGCGCAATGACCTTTTCGCCGGCGCTGACGGAGGCTCGACGGATTCCATGATCGGGGCCTCGATCAGATCCGAAGCAAGGCGTGTGGCCTCGCTCGTCCGCATATCCAAGAGGATGCTCGCATCTAGGTGACGATGACCGGGCAGCGTAGGCCCGCGACCCGGCCGGCGCAATCCGGCCGTAGCGTGGCGGGGGCGGACGCCGTACCGCTTGCCTCGCGGCAGCGGGTCTCAGGTCTTCTTCAATTCCTTCGGCTTGTGGGCCGCCTTGGCACCGGTCTTGTCGCTCTTGACGAGATATTGCGGATCATCCTTCGAGGGCTTCGCGGTGTAGCCCTTGATCTTGGTCTCGGTGGTGATCTTCCTCTCGACGACGCCCTTGGTCTTGCCCTGCGACGTATCCCAGGTGACCTTGTCGCCCTTCTTCAAATCGTCCGCCATAGGCGTGCTTCCCCAAAATCCGATAGCGAAAATCCTATCGCGTCGCCGGATCATTCGTTCCGGGATTTCGCTTGGTGCGCACGAACAGGACCCAGCCGGCGAAGCTGCCGCAGGCCATGACCGCCATCACGACGGTCATCGGCCGCGCCGAGCC
>CAXTCT010000257.1:0-3861 GCA_964242565.1 uncultured Acetobacteraceae bacterium
CGGCGGTCCGGACAGCGCGGGTGCGGAGAAAGCCTTCGACGCCATACGCGGCCTGCTCCAGGCCGGCAGCCCCGCTTGAGCCGGGGCCGTCGCATGGTTGCCGTCGGGTTCGTCGCCGGATTTGCGTACTCGGGCACCGGCAGGGAAGCGCGGGCCTCGCCGCCGCCGGCCGAGAATCTCGTCGTGCACGGACAAAAGCGCTTCATGCCGGCGCCGGTGCCGAACCCGCGGATCCACGACCCGGCCGACGTCCTGCGTGACCCCAGCACGGGGGCGCCGATGGGCAGGTTCGGCGGGGCGTATATCGATGCCAATCCGGTGCCGCCGGTCAATCCCGGACTGACGGGCGACCAGAGCCCGATTGCCGCCGGCGTGCAGCGATAGCCGAACCATCCGCCGAAATTTAATGCCGCCGACAGGGCCTCGGACCGCGTTCGGGGGCTTCCCTGCCGCACATCCCGCCGCATATCTCGCCGCACCTCCTGGAAGCAAAGGCGTGAGACCAGTGCCGTCGTTAGCCGGAAGATTAAGAAACGCGGCGCTTGACTGGAGCGTCGCGCTGATCCGCCACGGGAAGCATCACCGGACCATCCCGAACCTGCTCCATCCGCACACCTTCAACGAGAAGGTGCTGCACCGGATCCTGCTCGACCGGCAAAGCTGGATGGGGATGGTGGCCGACAAGTACCGGGTACGGGACTATGTCGCCGGACGGGTCGGCAGTCATCTGCTTCCGGACTTACTTCATGTCACTACCGATCCGGAAACCATACCCTTCGCTTCTCTCCCGGACCGTTTCGCGGTCAAGCCGACGCATGGCTCGGGATGGGTCGAGATCGTTCGGGACAAAAGCCGCCTCGACCAGGCCCGCCTGATACGGACCTGCAACGCGTGGCTCAGCCAGAATTATTACGAAATAACCCGGGAATGGATCTACAAGGACATCACGCCGCGCATCCTCGTCGAGGAGTTGATCGATGACGGCCAAGGCGCGGCACCCAACGATTACAAGCTATTCGTCTTCGCGGGCAGGGTGGAGTTCATCCTTGTCACCATGGGACGCTTCGACATTCGCGCCCATCTGCTGGTGGACCGGAACTGGAAGGCGGTGGACGTGGTCCTGGCCTATTCGAAACGCCGGCGCGCCGTGCCGCGGCCGCCTCATCTCGAACAGATGATCGAGGCGGCCGAACAGCTTGCAAAGGGGATGGATTTCGTCCGCGCCGATTTCTACGACACGCCGGAGAAGCTGTTTTTCGGCGAGCTGACCGCGACGCCCGGATGCGGCATAGACCGTTTCGAGCCCGTGTCTTTCGACCGCCATCTCGGCTCGTTGTGGAAGCGTGGGCATGAGCATGCCGCCTGATGTGACCATACCGGAACGATCCGGCCGCGTTCCTGTCCGGCGATCGCGGCCGGGGGATGACATCCCGGCGGACCAGGGCGGCCAGCCTGACCGGACCTCAGGTAGAACGGCAACCTGGGACGCTTGCGCCGGTTTCAACGACATGCACCAGACCGGCGACCCGCATACAAGCGACCTGCACACAAACGAACGGCCGCCCCTTTCGCCACCGGACTACAACCCGATCAGCGACTATGGCCTGATCGGCGATACGCACAGCACCGCGCTGATCGACCGTTACGGCTCGATCGACTGGCTATGCTGGCCGCGGCATGACAGCCCGGCGGTCTTCCTGCGTCTGCTCGATGCCGGCAAGGGCGGCGCCTGCCGGATCGAATTCGACGGCCTGATGTCGATGTCGCGGCGCTACCTTCCGCAGACCAACATACTGGAAACCCGCTTCGTCACCCGGACCGGAACCGCCAGGCTGGTCGACCTCATGCCGGTCAACCCGCCCGAGACGGTGCCTGCCGAAGGGCCCGAGGCAGGCAATGAGAGCCGCGTCATCCGTATGCTGGAATGCGAGAGCGGCAGTGTCGTCGGGCATTTCAGCGTCCGTCCGACCTTCGACTATGCCCGCGAAGCCTGCAGCCTGCGCCTCGATAGCGCCGGCGGCGCGATCTTCGAGGGCAGCCGCCAGCGCATCCGCGCAACCGCCCTGCCGCCTCTGCGTATCGATGGCGAACAGGCCCGTTCCGACTGGAAGCTCGATGCCGGCGACCGGAGCTGCCTCGTCCTCACCCACGGCGAGGATGAGGCCGAACTGCTGGTCGACGGCGTCGGCGACGCCATCGAACGGATCGAAGGCACCCGCCGCTATTGGGAGGCGTGGAGCGCGAAATGCAGCTACAGGGGCCTCTATCGCGAGCAGGTCCTGCGCTCGATACTCTGCCTCAAGCTGCTGACCTACTCGCCGACGGGTGCCATCATCGCCGCCCCTACCCTGGGCCTGCCCGAAGCGGTTCCGGGCAACCGCAACTACGATTACCGCTTTGCCTGGCTGCGAGATTCGTCCTTCACCGTGACCTCCTTCACCGCGCTGGGCTATGTCCGCGAGGGTGCGGAATATCTCCGCTTTCTCCGACACGCCGAGCCCGCCCGTGGACGTGAGTTGAAACTGATGTATGGCATCGACGGGCCGCTGGTCGAGAAGCAGACTCTGGATCATCTCGAAGGCTGGCGCGGCGTGGGGCCGGTGACGGTCGGCAATGCCGCCGAGACGCAGGTCCAGCTCGACATCTACGGCGAGTTTCTCAAGGCCCTGCACGGGTTTCTCGATCTGGTCGATTTCGATCCGCCACAGAAGGTGAATGATCATCTGCCCGAGATCATCACCAACCTCGCCGAACAGACGATCCTGCACCGCAACGATCCGGATCAGGGCATCTGGGAGCTGCGCGGCGCGCCCCGGCAGATCCTGCACAGCAAGGGCATGAACCTGGTCGCCCTGCGTTGCGCGATCGCGATCGGCAGGCGCATCGGCCGGGTGAAAGCCGACTGCATCGCCCGGTGGGAAGGCTACGCCCGCGAGATCGCCGAGGACTTCCTGACCCACGGCTGGAACGAGGCGGCTGGCGCCTACACCATGTTCTACGGATCGGAGAAGCTCGACGCCTCCCTGCTGCGGCTGGTGCTGTACGGCGCATTCGACGCCGATGATCCGCGTGTGGTCGCCACGGTCCGGCGCATCGAGGCCGAACTCGGCGCCGGCGACCTGTTGTATCGCTACCGGATGGACGACGAGATGGGTGGCGAGGAAGCAACCTTCACCGCCTGTTCCTTCTGGCGCCCCGGCGTGCTGGCGATGATGGGCCACATCGACAGCGCGATCGAGTTGTTCGAGCGGCTGCTGGGCCGTGGCAACGACCTTGGGCTGTTCGCCGAGGAGATCGACGCCGCCACCGGCGAACAGCGCGGCAATTTTCCCCAGGCCTTCACCCACATGGCGCTGATCAACAATGCGGTCCGGATCCAGAGCCTGATCGAGGCCGCGGAGGGCTAAAATCCTTTTCGTCAGACCACCGCGCCAGGCGCGTTGCACGCCGGGCGGCCGCGGCGTGCCGTGCCGGTCACGATGCCGAACTTGGGCCGAAAATGCCGCGCAGGGCACGCTCGACATCGCGCGCGAATTGTCGCGCGACCTGCGCATCCTCCATCCGGTCGAAGCCGTGAAAGGCGCCGGGATAGACATGCAGCTCGGTCGGCACGCCGGCGATGATCAGGCGGCGGGCATAGTCGATATTCTCCTCGACAAACAGATCCAGCGCGCCGACGGCGATGCAGCAGGGCGGCAGGCCGGCGAGGCTGGACGCCCGTGCCGCCGCCGCATAGGGCGAGACATCCGCGCCACCGGGCGGATGTCCAAGCAGCGCCGACCAGCCAAAGCGGTTCGAGCTTGCGGTCCAAAGGAACTCCCCCGTCAGCGGCGACGGCGCATGGCTGCTGGCGGTGCGGTC
>CAXTCT010000258.1:0-3859 GCA_964242565.1 uncultured Acetobacteraceae bacterium
GGCCTGGACGATTTTCCGCAGGCAACCGTTCATCTGTTCGAGCCCGAGGCACGCCCCGCGCTCTTCCGCCGCAGCCCGCCCGCGCGCCGCCGCTTCAGGCCGCAGCAATGGCAGGATGGCGGCCCCTGGCAGGAATATCCGGTTTCCGGCGAGCGGTGGTTCGGCTTCGAGACGGTGCGCGGGCTGAGCGGGCTGCCGCCCGAGATCCTGATGGTGCCGCTGGTGGGACATACCGCCGGGCATTGCGGGGTGGCCGTGCAGGCGGAGGCCGGCTGGAAGCTGCTGGCCGGGGACGCCTATTTCAACCATGGCGAAATCGATCCCTCCCGCCCTTCCGTGCCGCTGGGGGCACGCGGCTACCAGCTCATGATGGAAGTCGACCGTGGCAGCCGGCTGCGGAACCAGGCGCGGCTGCGCGATCTGGCGCGCGAGCATCATGCCGAGGTGGATATCTTCTGCTCGCACGATCCGCACGACATGGACCGGCTTGCGGCCTAGGATCCGCCGCTGCCGCGCCCGTCCCGGGCGCGGTTCAGCTAGTCAGTCCTTCAGAAGCGCCCGCAGCGAGGCACCGGTATTGGCGACGGGCGCTTCATCTGGAGCGGTCTTGCTGAATGGTATCTTGTAGATGGCCGAGGCGCGGACGACCGGCTGGCCGTCCACGGTGAGGATCTCGTTGGCGAAGACCATGCCGCGCGTCACCTTCACGATCTCCGGCACGGCTTCGACCCAGGCGCCGTTCGGGGTGGAGGCCAGATAATCCAGCGTAAGGCTGATGGTCGGCAGGATGAATGCCTGTATGTCATGCGCGAACTGGGCGGCGATGGACATATGCACGTCGCAGAAGGTGGCCAGCATGCCGCCGTGGCAAGTTCCCGTCGGGTTGCAATGCTTGGCCTCGACGCGGAAGCCGCCGATCAGCCGGTTACCGTCGTTTTTCACCCAGAGCGGACCGCACATGGTGTTGAAGCCGGCCTCTCCGATCAGCGGCAGCTCGACGAAGCCGGGAGGCGCGCTCATGCGCCTGGCCACGCCGAGGCGGAGGCGACATCGCATACCCGTCTGGTCAGCTCCTGCAAGCTGGGCATCGTGTGGGGCTCCTGGTCAGAATGCGGCGGCGTCGAGCGCCATGGTGGAGTCCTTGCCCGACTTGATGGCAAGGAACAAGGCCGTCGCCTGCGGCAGGATGCGGTCGCTGAAGAACTGCGCCGAAGCCAGCTTGGCCTGGTAGAAAGCGCGGTCGGCATGCCCCTCGGCGATCCGGGCGTGCGCGATCGCCGCCGACCGGAGCCACATCGCGCCCATCCCGACCAGGCCGAGCAGGCGCAGATACTCCGTCGCCGCCGCCCCGGCCTCCTCGGCATCCTTCACCGCAGCCTGCGCGATCTGCGCCGTGGCCAGTTGCAGGGCGCCGAAGGCGCGCTCCAGCGCCTCGGCCAGCTTGGCGATCTTCGCGTCCTTCCGGCTCTCGGCGATCAACTCCGACACCGGGTGGAAGAAGCGGCGCAGGTAGCGGCCCGCATGGGCCGGCATCTTGCGTCCGACCAGGTCGAGCGCCTGGATGCCGTTGGTGCCCTCGTAGAGCATGGCGATGCGGGCATCACGGACATATTGCTCCATGCCGTGTTCGCGAATATAGCCGTGGCCGCCATAGACCTGCACGCCGAGGCTGGCGGCCTCGAAGCCCAGATCGGTGAACAGCGCCTTGACCACCGGCGTCATCAGCGCGACGAAGTCCGCGGCCTCCTCGCGCTCGGCGGCATCGGCGGAATGGGCCGCGACATCCATCGCGCGCGCCACCCAGATGCCGACGGCGCGACAGCCTTCCGCCGACACGCGCATGGTCATCAGCATGCGCCGCACGTCGGGATGGACAATGATCGGATCGGCCGGCAGCTCGGGATGCGCCGCACCCTTCAGGGCCCGGCCCTGCAGCCGGTCGCGGGCATAGGCGACAGCACCCTGATAGGCGGCCTCCGCGACGCCGATCCCCTGGATGCCGACGCCGAGGCGCTCGGCATTCATCATCGTGAACATCGCCGTCATGCCCTTGTGGGGTGCTCCGACCAGCCAGCCTTGCGCGTTCTCGAAGCTGATCTGGCAGGTGGCGGAGGCCTTGAGGCCCATCTTGTGCTCGAGGCCGGTGCAGACCATCCCGTTGCGCCCGCCCGGCTTGCCGTCCTCGCCTTGCAGGAATTTCGGCACCAGGAACAGGCTGATGCCTTTGACGCCCGGTGGTGCATCGGGCATCCGGGCCAGCACCAGATGGATGACATTCTCGGTCAGGTCGTGATCGCCGGCGGAAATGAAGATCTTGGCGCCGTCGAGCCGGTAGCTGCCGTCATCCTGCGGGGTCGCCCTGGTGCGGAGCAAGCCGAGGTCGGTGCCGCAATGCGCCTCGGTCAGGCACATCGCGCCGGACCATTCGCCGGATACCATCTTGGGCAGGAAGCGTTCCTTGAGTTCGGGCGAGCCATGGTCCTTGAGCGATTGCACCGCACCGTGGGTAAGGCCGGGATAAAGGCTAAAGGAGAGGTTGGTGGCGCAGATCATCTCCTCGACCAGCTTGTTGACGCTCTCCGGCAGACCCTGGCCACCATGCTCGGGCGCTTCGGCCAGCGCGGTCCAGCCGCCGTCGCGGAATTGCGCATAGGCTTCGGGGAAACCGGCGGGCGTGCGCACCACGCCGTTCTCGAGCCGGCAGCCTTCCGCATCGCCCGTAGCGTTCAGCGGCAGCAGGATTTCGGTCGCCAGCCGCCCGGCCTCGAGCAGCACGCTGTCGACGGTGTCGGCATCGAGGCCGTGGAAGGCGGGCAGGGCGGCGAGGCCGGCGAAGTCATGCAGCTCGTGCAGCACGAAGCGCATGTCGCGAAGCGGCGCGTTGTAGATCTGCATGATGTCGGTTCCCCGGACCTGAGTCTAAGCAGTTAATTCCTGAGCGGCTTGCCGGTCTCGAGCATGTGCTCGATCCGGGCCAGGCTCGGAGCGGTGCGGAGCAGGCGCATGAAGGCGCTCCGCTCCAGTTCCAGCAGCGATTTCTCGGTCGTGACCTCGGCGGGATCGGCGTCGCCGCCGCTGAGCACGCCGGCCAGCGCCGCGGACACCGTCATGTCATGTGCGGTGGCCAACCCCTGCTTGCGCATGCCTTCCGCGGCAATGGTCATCGCATAGCGGCCGGAGGCGCCGGGCAGGCGGAATTCCGGCGGCACCGGCGGCACATAATCCGGCACCAACGACAGCGCGCGCGCCTTGGCGTCGGCGAGCAGCCGGTCGCGGTTCATGGTGATGCCGTCGCCCTTGCGCAGGAACAGCAACCGCCTGGCGTCGTCCGCGGATTTCGAGACGGCCGCGGTGCTGACGGTCTCGAATACTTTGGAGACGGCCGGCATCGGGCCGTTCGGCATTCCCGAAGCTTCCCGGGCGCGCTGGATCATCTCGCCGGTGCCGCCCCAGCCGGGCACCAGCCCGACCCCGCACTCGACCAGCCCCATATAGAGCTCCGCATGGGCCTGGATCGCATCCGTGTTGAGGCTGATCTCGCAACCGCCGCCGAGGGCGAGGCCCGCCGGTGCCGCGACCACCGGAAAGGGCGCGTATTTCATCGCCTTGAAGATCTGCTGGCCCGCCGTGATCAGTTTCTCGATCTCTCCCCAGGCGGCAATGTTGGCCGCGAACAAGACGAGGCCGAGATTGGCGCCGGCGGAGAAATTCACGGCATCGGTATAGAGCACCAGCGCCTTGAACCGCTCGCCGACCAGGGCGATGGTCTTGCCGAGCAGGGTCAGCACCTGCTCGTCCATCGCGTTCATCTTGCTGTCGATCTCGAAACAGACGACGCCATCGCCGATGTCCCAGGCCG
>CAXTCT010000259.1:0-3842 GCA_964242565.1 uncultured Acetobacteraceae bacterium
CCGCACCCGGCGACGATGCTGGCGGTGCAGGCCTATCACGCCAATGTCGGGCCCACCATCCTGTACGGGCTGCTGGTCGGCCTGCCGGCGGCCGCGTTGTCGGGGCCGATCTACGGGCGCTTCATCGGCTCGCGCATCCGTCTCGACGAAGCCGCCAACCCGATGGCCGCGCAATTCCTCTCCACCGGCGCCGGACGCGAGCTGCCGGGGTTCGGGATCACCATGCTGACGATATTGTTGCCGGTGCTGCTGATGCTGCTCGGCAGCTGGGTGGACCTGTTCGCCGCCCATGGCAGCGTGCTGAACCGGATCCTGTCCTTCCTCGGCAACACCGACATCGCCCTGCTGCTGGCGACCCTCCTGAGCTTCGTGACCCTCGGCCTCTGGCGCGGCTTCACGCGCGACGATGTGCTGCGTTTCAGCAACGACAGCCTGGGGCCGACGGCGGTCATCATGCTGCTGATCGGCGCCGGCGGCGGCTTCGGGCGCATCCTGATCGACAGCGGCATCTCCAAGGCGATCGTCGGCTTCACTGCGGGCGCGCATATCCCGCTGCTGCTGCTGGCCTGGCTGCTGGCGGCGATCGTGCGCCTGGCGGTCGGATCCTCGACGGTGGCGCTGACCACGTCGGCCGGGATCGTGGCGCCGATCATCGCCCACACGCCCGGCGCCTCGCCCGAACTGCTGGTGCTGGCGACCGGAGCCGGCTCGCTGATCTTCAGCCAGGTCAACGACGCCGGCTTCTGGCTGGTCAAGCAATATCTGAACATGAGCGTGGGCGAGACGATGAAAAGCTGGTCGATGATCGAGACCATCATCTCGATCACCGGTCTGGTGCTGACACTGGCGCTTTCGGCACTTGGCATCTGAGGGGATCGGGATGCAACCTTTCCGCTTGGTGCGGGATTGACCGACACGAGCCTTCAGGAGCGATGCCGATGCCCTTCGATGGAGTGGATTTCCAGGCGAGGCCCGAACGCCCGAACCGTTCCAACCCCGGCGAAAGGGTCGTGAGCCTGCTGGTCCTAGCCTTGGCATTCTGCCTGCTGGTGATGCCGATCTCGATGGCCGCTCTCGTCGATATCGTGCGCTATCTCCAGGGCGGATAAACCAGCCTTCAACGCGACGACAGCCCCGGTAGGCGTGGCGTGAATACCCGGTACGGCACCAGCGACAGGGCGGCGAACCCGATCTTGACGGAGAAATCGCCCAACGCCAGGGCGATCCAGACATGGGCGGGCAGGACCCCGAGAAAGGCCAGCGAAAAGAACAGCGCCGTATCGACCATCGAGCCGGTCAGGGCCGCGGCCGCGGGCGGCAGCCACCAGGTCCGCTTTCGCAGCAGATCGAAGACGGAGGCATCGGTGAACTGGCCGCACAGATACGCGCAGGCCGAGGCCAGGGCGATACGCAGGGAGGCGAGCCAGGCCGATGCCGTCAGCCCGACCAGCATGCCGGCGACCGCCGCGCGCTTTGCCGCCGCCTTGCCCTGCAGCCGGTTGGTCACTTCGTTGATCAGGAACGAGGCGGGATAGGTAAAGGCGCCCCAGGTCAGGTAGGGCCCGATCGGGTGGCGGACGCCGATATTGGAGAGCACCGATACACAGGCCATGCCGATGGCCGGGGCGAGCAAAGGGACAAGGGCGGGCAAAGGGACAAGGGCGGGCCGGATCGTCATCTGCCTGTTCTCCGTCGTGGCGCCCGTTCCACCGCAGCGCCGGGCGTTTATGCCCCGAGGCTTCGCAACCCGGCGGCGGTCAACTCGTTATGGACGCATAACAAGCTGCTGGAGCGATCGTGATGCGCGGAATGATCATGAGGGCGTCGCTGGGGGCCTTTCTGCTGGCGCTGGCCGGGTGCGGCAACGTCACCGGGCCGACCAAGGCCGACATCAAGCAGGTCATCCAGACGCGGATGCAGCAGGCCAACAGCGAGGCGTCCGCCAAGACCCTCGGTATCTTCGACGGACCCTACGACGTCAAGGATTTCGACGTGACCAACGCCGATTGCTCGGCCAAGGACAACGGCGTGTATAGCTGCGCCGTGACCTCGATCAACAAGAACCAGACCAAGACCGGTCAACTGGCCTTCAAGAAAGTGAACGGCAACTGGACGCTGGTGGAATAGGCTGCCGGGCTGCCGCTCCCGGGATTTTGCGAGGCCGGCCACCACATCCGGTCCCCGAATCGTCGCGCATGGGATAGAAGCGGGCATGGACAATATCCCCGCCGCGCCGCGCTCCAGCCTCCTGACCGAAAGCCCGGTCTACAAGCCGTTCCGCTACCCATGGGCCTACGAAGCCTGGATGACGCAGCAGCGCGTGCATTGGCTGCCCGAGGAGGTGCCGCTGGCGGACGACGTCAAGGACTGGCACCGCACGCTGTCGGCCGGGGAGCGCAATCTGGTGACGCAGATCTTCCGCTTCTTCACGCAATCCGACGTGGAGGTGAATAACTGCTACATGAAGCATTACAGCCAGGTCTTCAAGCCGACCGAGGTGCTGATGATGCTGTCGGCCTTCTCGAACATCGAGACCATCCACATCGCCGCCTACAGCCATCTGCTCGACACCATCGGCATGCCCGAGGTCGAATATTCCGCCTTCCTCAAATACAAGGAGATGAAGGACAAGTTCGACTACATGCAGGGCTTTTCGGTCGCCAACAAGCGTGAGGTCGCCAAGACGCTGGCGGCCTTCGGCGCCTTCACCGAGGGGCTGCAACTCTTCGCCTCGTTCGCGATCCTGCTCAACTTCCCGCGCTTCAACAAGCTCAAGGGCATGGGCCAGATCGTGTCGTGGTCGGTGCGCGACGAGACCTTGCACTGCCTGTCGATCATTCGCCTGTTCCGCGTGTTCGTTCAGGAAAACCCGGAAATCTGGACCGACGAGCTGCGCGCCGAGATCACCCAGGTCTGCGCCACGATCGTCGAGCATGAGGACGCCTTCATCGATCTCGCCTTCGAGATGGGGGCGGTGGAAGGGCTGAATGCGGCCGAGGTGAAGCTGTATATCCGCTTCATCGCCGACCGAAGGCTCACCCAGCTTGGCCTGGACCCGCTCTATCATATCGAGAGCAACCCGCTGCCATGGGTCGATGACATGCTCAATGCGGTCGAGCATGCCAATTTCTTCGAGAATCGTTCCACCGAATATAGCCGGGCTTCCACCCTCGGCACCTGGGAAGAAGCCTTCGAGACCCAAGTTTTCGCGGTCGCGGAATGACCTGGTAGAAAAGTTACGTAGGGATTGTCATAACATTTCCATAATGAATTGTTAACGATTATAGCTTGTGTGCCCCGGCGGACTAGAGTGTGGGGTGACCCGGCCGCCGATAGGGCCACAGCGAGGCGCACAATGCAGACCGAGACCCGCAACAGCATGGTTTTCGACCTTGCAGACATGATCAGCGGCCTGCCGCACGCGATCGCAGGCGGCTTGTCGGGTATGTCCGCAGCCGCCCCCAGGCAGAACCGCCGGCTTCCCGAGCGGATCCTGGTCGCCGCCCATCAGGCCTGCGACCTCGGTGACCTCGATGTCGCGACACAGCTGCTGTCGATCCTGGAAACGGTGCTGAGCCAGGCCAAGGGGCCGGTCGATCCGGGACGCCGCCGGGTGATGGAGAGCCTGATCGCCGCCTACCAGAGGATCTGGCACCTGCGCTATAGCGAAAGCGCCATCGATGCCGCCACGCGGAGTGTCGCGAAGCCGTCGGCAGGCTTTCACGAGGCGCGCGAAATCCCCGATTTCAAGCCTCGCTCCTGACCCGCCACCCCGGGCGTCAGCATACGGGCCGTCAGCACCCGGTCGCCAGCGCCTCCGCACCGCGCAGGATGCGATCCGC
>CAXTCT010000260.1:0-2140 GCA_964242565.1 uncultured Acetobacteraceae bacterium
GCGCCTGGCATGTGCCCGGCCCGATTGCCGACGCGGTGCCGCGCGACCGCTATGCCCATACCGCCGAGGAGATCGACTTCGCCGCCCTCCGGGGCAAACGCATCGGCGTGCTCGGCGCCGGCGCATCCGCCTTCGACAATGCCGCGACCGCGCTCGAGGAAGGGGCGGCCTCGGTTTCGCTCTGCCTGCGGCGGCAACAGATCCCGCGCATCAACCCCTATCGTTGGATGGAAAGCGCCGGCTTTCTTGGCCATTTCGCCGAACTGCCGGATCTCGCGCGCTGGCGCTTCATGCGTCACATCTTCGACCTCAACCAGCCGCCGCCGCAGGAAACCTTCTGGCGCTGCCGCCGTCACCCGGGTTTCTCCTTCCACACCGGCTGCCCCTGGGACGCGGTCCGGATGGAAGCCGACGAGATCGTGGTCGACACCCCGAAGGGCGTCATGCGGTTCGATTTCCTGGTGATCGGCACCGGTTTCCTGGTCGATCTCGCTTTGCGTCCTGAACTCGGCCACGTGGCCCGCGACATCGCCCTCTGGCGCGACCGCTTCACCCCGCCCGCGGGCGAAGCCCATGCCTTGCTGTCCAGCCACCCCTATCTCGGCGATGCCTTCCAGTTTCTCGAGCGCAGCCCCGGCGGCAACCCCGCCCTGCGCCACATCCATAATTTCACCTTCGGCGCGACGCCCAGCATGGGCCTGTCCGGCGCCTCGATCAGCGGCATGAAATACGGCGTCGCCAGACTGGTCTCGGGGCTGGCCCGCGACCTCTATGTCGACGACGCGCAACGCCATCTTGACAGCCTGTTGGCCTATGACACCCCCGAACTCGTCAGCCTCGACGCCGAGGCCGCCGCCGAATAGCTTCTATGGCCGGCCGTAGGTCGCGACCACGACGCCCTTGGCGATGACATGCCCGTGCATGGCCGCGACCAGCGCGGACCGGCCGGGGGTCTTGTTGAACTGCGGCACCTCGTCCAGGGCGAATAGCTGGAAGGCGTAGCGATGCGGGCCATGGCCACGCGGCGGGTCCGGCGGCAGCCAGCTTTGCTGCAGGAAGGAATTGCGCCCCATCCCGAACCGGACCTCGCCGGAACCCGAAATCGGCAGGTCGCCCTCGCCCAGGCCGCCATCGACCGGGGGCAGCTCGCCCAGGATCGCATGCACCAGCGGCTTGAAAGTCGGGCTGTCGGCATCCTCGATCAGCAGCACCAGGGCCCGCGCCTCGGGCGGCACGCCGATCCACTCCAGCGGCGGCGACAGCTTCTCGCCGTCCTCGGTGTAGCGGGCCGGGATTTCCCCATCCGGCGCGAAGGCCGTCGACGTGATGGCGATGACGTCGGGCACCGCGGCAAAGGCCACGTCCTGGGTCACCAGATGCTCCATGCCGGAGCGCATCCCCTTCAAGGCGCGTCCGATTCCGGCAGGCAGCTTTTCGAGCATCGTCCAACCCCTCCTCACGAACCAGAAGCGACGCGGCGCCATGCCCGCGGTTGCGTGGCGGCATCCGATCCTCGCGACAGCGTGCACGGCCCGCCTCAGCGGCGCAGGATACGGGATCCCGGATCCCGCCGGCATTCCCACCCGGAACGCTCCAGTTCCGGCGTGTCGTCCTCGGCCTTGGGATAGCCCAGGCAGAAATAGCCGATGAAATTCCAGTCCGGCGGAACATCAAGCCTTGCCGCGATGACCGCCGGATTGAGGATCGAGATCCAACCCACGCCTAAGTTGGCGGCACGCGCGGCGAGCCACAGGCTATGGGCCGCCATCACCGCCGAATAGGCCGCGGTTTCGGGCATCGAGTCGCGTCCCAGCCGATAGCCCTGTTCGGGATCCGCATCCGCGAAGATGGCGAGCTGGCAAGGCGCCTGGTCAAGGCCCGCGAGCTTCAGCCGCGCATAGGCCGGCGCCCGATCCTCCGGCTGGGCGAGCAGGGCGCGCGCGTTGCATGCCTCGAAATCGGATCGGACAGCCGCCCGGCGCGCCGGATCGTCCACGATCACGAAGCGCCAGGGCTGGCTGAGGCCGACGGAAGGTGCGAGGCAGGCCACGGCCAGCAGCTCGTCGAGCAGGCCGTCCGGCACCGGTTCGCCGCTGAAATGCCGCACGTCGCGACGCCACCGGAACAGCTCGCCAAGCTC
>CAXTCT010000260.1:2240-3789 GCA_964242565.1 uncultured Acetobacteraceae bacterium
GCCTTCTGGGCCATCGGCCGTCAGGGCATTAAGTGTGACATGATCTGCACGCATAGCCAGAGATGAACCATCCATGAGCCGCTTCTGGAGCCCTCTTGTACACGGGCTGACACCCTACGTGCCCGGCGAGCAGCCGCGGCTGGCGGATCTGGTCAAGCTCAACACCAACGAGAGCCCGCTCGGTCCCTCCCCGCGCGCGCTGGAAGCGATACGCGCCGAGGCCGCCGACACGCTGCGGCTTTATCCCGATCCGGAATCCCATGCGCTGCGCCGCACCCTGGCCGAGTATCACGGCGTCGATCCCGCCCAGGTCTTCGTCGGCAACGGCTCGGACGAGGTGCTCGCGCATGCCTTCGCCGCCCTGCTCCGCCAGGAGCTGCCCCTGCTCTTCCCGGACATCACCTACAGCTTCTATCCGGTCTATTGCCAGTTGTTCGGCATCCGCCACCAGACCATCCCGCTGGACGCCGACATGCGTCCGCGGCTTGAGGATTATCGTCGCCCGTGCGGGGCGATCATCCTCGCCAACCCGAACGCGCCGACCGGCATCGCGCTGAGCCGCGGGGAGATCGCCAGCCTCCTCGACGAGCACCCGGACCAGGTGGTGGTGATCGACGAGGCCTATGTCGATTTCGGCGCCGAGACCGCAATCCCGCTGGTCGCCAGCCACCCCAACCTGCTGGTCGTCCACACCATGTCCAAATCCCGCGCCCTGGCCGGGCTGCGCGTCGGCTACGCGATCGGCGACGCCACCCTGGTCGAGGCGCTGGTCCGGGTCAAGAACAGCTTCAACTCCTACCCGCTCGGCCGTCTTGCACAGGCCGGCGCGATTGCCGCGATCCGGGACGAAGCCTATTTCCAGGCAAGCCGGCGGAGCGTGATCGAGGGCCGCGAGCGCCTCGGTGACGGTCTGGCTCGGCTCGGCTTCGTCGTCCTGCCCTCGTCCGCCAACTTCATCTTCGTCCGCCATCCCGCCCATGACGGCGCCGCGCTCGCGGCCGCCCTGCGCGCGCGCGCCATCCTGGTGCGTCACTTCGCTGCCCCTCGCATCTCCGCCTTCCTGCGGATCACGATCGGCACCGATCAGCAGCATGACGCCCTGCTCGCGACACTCGCCGGGATCCTGAGCGACAATGAATGGTGTGCGGCACGGAATTCCTGATCCTGGCCGGGAGAGAATCAACCGCGGTCCCGGCCGTCGAGCCGACCCAGCTTTGCAGTCCGGTCCGATCGTCGTAATCCTGCTGTTCCGCCAGCCGTCTGGCGGCCCAAGCGACGCAGATCGCCCAGACCGGAGCAGGACCCCCTCATGCGCGCCTATGACGGACAGCATTCCGACAACCAGCCCATCAAGCGCAACACCGCCGAGAAGCAGAAGCAGCTTCGTGAATTGCGCGAAACCCTCGCCGCGATGAAGCCGCACACCGCCCCCAGCCTGCGCGAAAGCGTGCGCAAGCGGATCGCCCAGCTTGAAGCCGAGCTCAGGGCGCCGGACTTCAAGGAACCCGGCTTCAAGCGGCGCTGAGCCGATCGGGGAAGCGCCGTCGAT
>CAXTCT010000261.1:0-3755 GCA_964242565.1 uncultured Acetobacteraceae bacterium
CAACGCGCCGGCCGGCCTCGGCATCATCCGCGCGCCGAGAAAGGCCGGCGAGGCAATGCTCCAGACACCGCCAAACTGGTCGGGAGGAGTCCATCCGGCGAGCAGGCTGTCGGCGCCGGGGGTTCCCGCACGCAGGGCAAGCGTGGCCGATATCGGCACCGGGCGGGTGGGATAGGCGGGCAGGCCGGCCAGTCGCTTCGCATCCCTGGTGCAGAGAATATAGGGCGTGAAGATCCGGCAATCGCGCGGGCTGTCGGGCAGCACGGCAAGCGTTTGTTCGAAGCCGGGCAGGATGGCCCGGATCTCGCCGGGTCCGGGCGGTGCCTCCAGCACCTCGCGGGGGAGGCAATCGGCGTCGCGGGATTCGCGCGCCATGTACATCCCGTTGGTTTGCATCCCTGTCCGCCCGGCCAGCCACAGCAGATCCACTGCTGGCGCGGTGCCCCCGCCATTGCAGGGAAATGTCGGGACCAGCGTCAGGCGATCATGGGCGGCCAGGATCGCGGCGAGGCGCGGTTGATCGAACGGATAGGGGGCGGGATCGGCGAGCCCGTCGTGATCCTGACGGCGCAGCTCGCTCGTGTCGGCGAACTGCACGAGGGATGCCACGAGCAGGATGAGGCTGCCCGAGCGTGGAAAAGCACGCAGGGTCACGACCGACGCGCCGATCAGCAGCGCGTAGGCGACGGGCCAGAAGCAACGTCCGCTGGCCCGCATTTCCGAGAACAACGTGGATGGCAGCGGGATATGCAGCAGGCGGAGGTGGAGAAAGAACACCCAGTTGGTGATCGCGACCGCCGACAGGCCGATGCAGGCCAGGGCGAGGCCGGGATGCCGCCGCAGGGCTTTCCGCCAGGCGAGCCCGCCAAGGCTCGAAGCCGCCAGCAGAAGCAGCATGCCGAGGCCGAGATACTGGTAGCCGTTTCCCTGTCCGCCGGTGGCGTCGGCGGGCGCATAGGGGATGCCCGGGATCAGGGAGGAGAAAGTCGGCCAGAACGGGCTGGCGAGGTTCATCGAATAATAGCCGAAGCCGCCGTCGCTGCCCGCACCCCAATAGCCCAGGACAGCTCCGAGCAGGACCATGACGAGGCTGGACGCGGCGGCCGCGAGCAGGATGCCCCGCCATTTCGCTTCCCCGCGCAGGAACAGCGACAAGGGAGCGGCCAGCAGCAAGGCCGTCGCCATCAGCATCAGATAGGGATGGACCAGCAGCAAGGCCACCTGCAGCACGCAGGCGCAGGCGAGAGCTTTCGCGCGGCCCCGCACGATACGCAGATAGAGCCCCAGCATTGTCAGCAGAAAGAAATGGCCGGTGAGGGCCGCGTGCCACAGCCGGTGGAGCAGCGTGGGCATGCAGGCGGCCAGCACGGCGACCGCCATGGCCGGCAGCCAGCGTCGCTCTCCCGCACCCCGCAACGCGAACACCGCCGCCACCGGCTGCAACAGCCAGGCAGCCGCCTGATAGATCGAGATGCTCTGATGGAAGGGCGGCAGGACCGGCCTGAGCAGCTTGGTCAGGACCGTCAGCAACGGAATGCTGTCGGTCATCGCGATGCTGGCGCCCCAGGGCGCGTTGAGCTTCCGGTCCAGCAGGAATTTCGCCGGTGTCTCGAAATTCCATGGCTGGGCAAAGAAATAGAGCTGACCGAGCACGTCCTTGCCGAAATCCGGTTTCGGCGGCGCCCCCGGCGGCAAGGCTCCGACCAGAGCCCAATGCGGAAAGACCCGGAGCACAAAGATCAGGCCGATCGCAAAGGCGCCCAGATAGCATGAAGCCGCACGAAGCCGGTTCTGGCGAAGAATGGCGCGCCGCTTCGCGAACAAGGGGGGAGAACTCATCCGCAACGATAGCCGGGGGTGATCCCACCCGGAAGTGGCGCTCGAGGCCAGCACCGGACCAGGCCCGCGGACGGCTCGGGTGAGGGCAAAGGCGGAGGCGGCTTGACCGGCCTGTTGTAATGATGGCGCATCAAAAGCGACGGCGGGTAGAAGGGTGCCGGCAGCATGAAGATCGGGCGAATGATGTTGAAGGCCGGAAAATTTCGCGGATTGACGGCCGGTGCCGCGGTGGCGCTGTTTCTGAGCATCGGCACCGGCCTGCGGGCGGCCGACATCCCGCCGCGGGACGTTCCGGGTTCGCATGACCTGGCGCTTGTGCCGCGCTATGCCGATGCGCGCCTGATCAGCTACGATCAGGCGGCCGACGAGGAGGCGACGCTGCCGGAAGGCCGCTTCGTCGATTTCGGTTTCAGCGCCGTGCGCAAGATCGAGGGGCAGGTCACCCGGATCGCCTATGCCTTCCCGCAGATGCTCTCGACCATCGAGGTGATGAACCATTATCGGGAGGTCCTGAAGGGCGAGGGCTTCACCGTGGCCTTCGACTGCGCCGGACCCGAGGGCTGCGGCGGCTTCAGTTTCGGCGAGACGCTGACCCAGACGATGGTCGAGGCGCATTCCGGTGACGAGGGCAACCTCATCATCGACTTCCTGCATCCGGTTGGCGGCGACATCCGCTATCTGCTGGCGACGATGGAGCGGCCGGAAGGCAAGGTCACTTTGGCCCTCGCGGTGGCGCGGCATATCGATCGCCAGCCCGGCCTGTTCGTCGAGATGGTGCAGGAGGGACCCGATGCCGGTGCCGCGCCGGTGACGAGCGCCACCCGGATCGCCGCCGCCCTGCGCATCCAGGGACGGATCGCGCTCTACAGCATCCATTTCCTGACGGACCGGGCCACGATGAAGGCGGACTCGCGTCCGGTCC
Organism: uncultured Acetobacteraceae bacterium; assembly: GCA_964242565.1. Taxonomy (GTDB): domain Bacteria; phylum Pseudomonadota; class Alphaproteobacteria; order Acetobacterales; family Acetobacteraceae; genus Lichenicoccus. The sequence continues at coordinate 2,762 of CAXTCT010000261.1, forward strand.
TGGCACAGGTGTCCAGCGTCCTGCATGCCGATCCGGCGATGAGGCTGATCATCGTCGGTCACAGCGACGATGCCGGCGGCATCATGCACGGGACGGAATTATCGACGGCGCGGGCGCAGACGGTGATGCAGGCCTTGATCAGGAACTGGAAGGTGCCGGTGGAACAGGTGACGTCGGTCGGCGTCGGGCCGGTCTCGCCGATCGCCTCCAACGCCAGCGAGGCCGGACGCGCGCTCAATCGCCGTATCGAACTGGTGCTCCAATAGGATAGTCCATCCTGGCACGGCATCGTTGTCATCGAACTGTCACAAAATTGAAACCTGCGCGCCATGCCCGGCTTGTAGAAGCCGCGGCGACCGGACTGTACGACAGCGTGAACCCGCTCCTGTGGTGTTCAGGCTTCCGGTCCTGTCGGAAGGGATTTTTTATGCGCGTCGCCTGCAAGCTCCTGATGGCCGGCCTGTCGGTCGCCGCACCTTTATGCCTCGCAACCGGCGCGGCCCGTGCCGTCGACATCACCGGCGCCGGCTCGACCTTCGCCGCACCCATCTACGGCGCCTGGGGAGCGGCGGCGCGCGAGAAGCTGGGGATCGCGTTGAACTACCAGGCGCTGGGCTCCGGCGCGGGGCAGAACCAGGTGATGGCCCGGACCGTCGATTTCGGCGCTTCCGACGCGCCGCTGGCCGCGGCCAAGCTGGCCGGAAATTCGCTGCTGCAATTCCCGACCGTGATCGGCGGCGTGGTGCCGATCGTCAACCTGCCCGGGATCGCGCCGAACCAGCTGCATCTGACCGGAGCGGTGCTGGCCGCCCTGTTCAGCGGCGACATCAGCATGTGGAACGACAAGCAGGTCGCCGACCTCAACCCGGGTATCGCGTTGCCGGACCTCGCGGTGGCGGCCGTGCATCGCGCCGACGGCTCCGGCACCACCTTCGTGTTCACCTCCTATCTCGCCAAGGCCAGCAACGACTGGAAGACCAAGGTCGGCGCCGCC
>CAXTCT010000262.1:0-3751 GCA_964242565.1 uncultured Acetobacteraceae bacterium
CGCCGCCTGCTGCTGCAGTTCGAGACCGCCGCCGAGGCGCTCGAGGCCCTGCCCGGCATGGCCCGCCGCAGCGGACGCGATGCCCGCGTGCCGTCCGCCCAATCCATCGACGACGAGATCGGCGCCGTGCTGGCGATCGGCGGCCATTTCGTGATCCTGGGCGAGGCCGCCTATCCGCCTCTGCTGGCGCAACTGCCCGATGCGCCGCCTGCCCTGGCGGTGCTCGGCGACATCTCCGTGCTGCACCGCCCCTCGGTCGCCATCGTCGGCTCGCGCAACGCCTCCTCGAACGGACTGCGCATCGCCGAGGCCCTGGCCGCGGAACTGGGCGACCATAATCTGGTCATCGTCTCCGGCCTGGCGCGCGGCATCGACGGCGCCGCACACCGGGGGGCGCTGCATGTCGGCCCGACGGTGGCGTGCATCGCCGGCGGCCTGGACCAGCCCTACCCGCCGGACCATATCGACCTCCAGGCGCGGATCGCACAGCATGGCGCCGTGGTGGCGGAAGCGCCGTTCGGCACCGTCCCGCAGGGCAAGCATTTCCCGCAGCGCAACCGTATCATCGCCGGGCTGTCCCTCGGCTGCGTGGTGATCGAGGCGGCGCCGCGCTCGGGCAGCCTGATCACCGCCGACCTCGCCTTGACCTATGGGCGCGAGCTGTTCGCGGTGCCCGGATCGCCGCTCGATCCCCGCTGCAAGGGCTCCAACAACCTGATCCGGCAGGGCGCGCACCTCGTCGAGGCGGCTGCCGATGTCCTGGCCGAGCTGCCCGAGATAGATGCCGCACTGGGTCCCACGGGCTATGCCGAGGATGTCGAGCTTCTGACCCCAGGCTGGCGCATGAGCCTCTCGCCGCCACAATCCGAGCTCGACCAGACGCGCGCCGAACTGCTCGATCTGCTTGGCCCGGCACCGGTGCCGGTTGACGATCTGGTGCGACGCTGCCAGTTCTCCGTGAATGCCGTGCTCGCGATACTGACCGATCTCGAGCTAGGCGGCCTTGTGGAATCCCTGCCGGGCAACCGCGTAAGCCTGATCGGACCGGCCTCTCCGGCTGTCGCGGAGGGGGCTTGCGGCGCCGGTTGAACACGTCCATCACCGGGCGTACCCTTGTTCGGAGACGGAATGACCGACGTCGTCGTTGTCGAATCGCCGGCAAAAGCGAAGACCATCAACAAGTATCTTGGTGACGGCTACCTTGTTCTGGCCTCGTTCGGCCATGTCCGCGACCTGCCGCCGAAGGATGGCAGCGTGCGGCCGGACGAGGGCTTCGCGATGGACTGGCAGGCCGACGAGCGCGGCAACCGGCAGATCGCCGCCATCGCCAAGGCGCTGCGCGGCGCCGGGCGCCTCTTCCTCGCCACCGACCCGGACCGTGAGGGCGAGGCGATCTCGTGGCATGTGCGCGCCATGCTCGAGGAAAAGAACCTCCTGCGCGGCGTCGAGGTGCAGCGGGTCACCTTCAACGAGATCACCAAGGGCGCCATCACCCTGGCGATGGCCAACCCGCGCGAACTCGACCAGCCGCTGATCGAGGCCTATCTCGCCCGTCGCGCCCTGGATTACCTGGTCGGCTTCACCCTTTCGCCGGTGCTGTGGCGCAAACTGCCGGGCAGCCGCTCGGCGGGGCGCGTCCAGTCTGTGGCCCTGCGCCTGATCTGCGAGCGCGAGGCCGAGATCGAACGCTTCAAGCCGCGCGAATACTGGACCATCCTGGCGCATCTGGCCACACCGGCCGGAGCGCCCTTCACGGCTCGCCTGACCCATCTCGACGGCCGCAAGCTCGACCAGTTCGACCTCGGCGCCGAGCCGCTGGCAATGGCCGCGAAGGCCGCCGTGGAGGCCGGGCAGTTCAGCGTGGAGGCCGTCGAGCGGCGCAAGGTCAAGCGCAACCCGCCGCCGCCCTTCACCACCTCGACCCTGCAGCAGGAAGCCAGCCGCAAGCTCGGCATGGGCGCACAGGCGACGATGCGTGCCGCCCAGCAACTCTATGAAGGCATCGAGCTCGGCGGCGAGACCGTCGGACTGATCACCTATATGCGGACCGACGGCGTGCAGATGGCGCGCGAGGCGATGGACTCCATCCGCGTCCATATCAAGGAGAGCTTCGGCCCGGACTATCTCCCCGGGGTCGCGCGGGAATATTCGACCAAGGCCAAGAATGCCCAGGAAGCCCATGAGGCGGTGCGCCCGACCGATGTCGGCCGGCGGCCGGAGGATGTCGGGCGCTATCTTTCCGATGAGCTGCGCCGTCTCTACGAGCTGATCTGGAAGCGCGCGGTCGCCAGCCAGATGCAGTCCGCCGAACTCGACCAGGTCAGCGTCGACATCGCCGAGCCGACCGGCAGGGCCAGGCTGCGCGCGACCGGCTCGATCATCGCCTTCAACGGGTTCCTCAAGCTTTATTCCGAAGGCCGCGACGACAGCAAGCCGGAGTCCGACGCCGAGGACGACACCCGGATGCTGCCGCCGATGCGCGAGCGCGACCCGCTGAAAAGCGCGAGCGTCGATGCCGACCAGCATTTCACCCAGCCGGCGCCGCGCTATTCCGAGGCCTCGCTGGTCAAGAAGATGGAGGAGATCGGCATCGGCCGCCCTTCCACCTATGCCTCGATCCTGACCGTGCTGCGCGACCGCGAATATGTGCGGCTGGAGAGCCGGCGTTTCATCCCCGAGGATCGCGGCCGGCTGGTCACCGCCTTCCTGACCAGCTTCTTCGAGCGCTATGTCGACCCGCAATTCACCGCCGGGCTGGAGGAGCGCCTCGACGATATCTCGGACGGCCGTGCCGACTGGCGCGACGTGATGTCGAAATTCTGGGAAGATTTCTCCCACGCGGTCCTGCAGACCAAGGACCTCAAGATCTCCGACGTCATCGATGCGCTCGACGCCGACCTCGGGCCGCATTTCTTTCCCGAACCGGCCGACGGCTCCGACCCTCGCCGCTGCACCGCCTGCGGCAACGGGCGCCTCGGGCTGAAGCTCGGCCGCTACGGCTCGTTCATCGGCTGCTCGAACTACCCCTCCTGCCAGTTCACCCGGCGCCTGGTGGTGGACAGCAAGGACAGCGAAGGCGGCGAGACGCTCAAGGAGGGCAAGCGCCTGCTCGGAATCCACCCCGACAGCGGCGAGGAGATCACCGTCAAGCGCGGCCCGTGGGGATTATATGTCCAGCAGGGCGAGCCCGACCCCGAGGACAAGAAAAGCAAGGTCCGCCGCTCGACCTTGCCCAAGGGGATCGAGGGCGACAGCGTGACGCTCGACCAGGCGGTGGGATTGCTGTCGCTGCCGCGCATCGTCGGCCTCCATCCCGAACTCGGCGAGGCGATGGAGGTGGGCATCGGCCGGTTCGGTCCGTATGTGAAGATGGGCGGCATCTTCGCCTCGCTGGACCGCGACGACGACGTGCTGTCGGTCGGCATCAACCGCGCCGTGGACGTGATCGCCAAGAAGCTCGCCTCGGTGCGCAATCTGGGCGAGCATCCGAAGGACCGCGAGCCGGTGATGGTGCGCAAGGGCCGCTTCGGACCCTATTTCCAGCACGGCCAGATGGTCGCCAACCTGCCGCGCGACAGGATGATGGAAGACGTCACCCTGGCGGAAGGCGTGGCCCTGCTGACCGAAAAGGGCAAATACCTCAAGCCGAAGGGCAAGAAGGGCGCCAAGCCGAAACCCAGGGCCAAGCCCAAGGCGGCCGCGAAGGCGGGCGAGCCCAAGACAGCCGCGAAGGCGGGCGAGCCCAAGACAG
>CAXTCT010000263.1:0-3718 GCA_964242565.1 uncultured Acetobacteraceae bacterium
GCCAGGCGTGGCCTGCAAGCCGGATTGACGGGAAGGGCCGGGGCCTGTTCATTCGCCGCCATGTCCTTCATCGATCCCAGCAAGCGTTTTCTTCCGGTCCGCATCGCCGTGCTGACCGTCTCGGATACGCGCAAAGCGGCCAACGACACGTCCGGCGATCTCCTTGCCGGCCGCCTCGAAGCCGCGGGCCATGTTCTGGCGGACCGGGCGATCGAGCCGGACGATGCCGGACGGATCGCCGAGCGACTGTCCGGGTGGATCGCCGATCCGCAGATCGACGTGGTGATCAGCACAGGAGGCACCGGCGTCACCGGACGCGACGTGACGCCGGAAGCCTATGCCCGGGTGGTCGAGAAGAACATCGAAGGCTTCGGCGAACTTTTCCGCATGCTGTCGTACCAGAAGATCGGCACCTCGACGATCCAGTCGCGCGCGCTCGCCGGGGTCGCCAACGGCACCTATCTGTTCGCGCTGCCGGGCAGCACCGGTGCGGTGAAGGATGGCTGGGACGACATCCTGGTGTGGCAACTCGACAGCCGGCACATGCCGTGCAATTTCGTCGAGCTCATGCCGCGCCTGAAGGAAAGCTGAAGGAAGTCCGCTCGGCCAGATGCCCGCCAGGACTGGAATTACGCTGTTCTCGTATTATATATCAGTGGCGTTGGAGCCAGCCCGGCCAATGGCCATCTTGACATCGCGGGCGTCGTGGACAATGCGTCAGCGCACGCGACCAGGCTGATCCCGATTGCCTCGCCAGGCATCCGGGCTGGCATCCCCGTTCCACCCGACTACCCGTCCTCGACCCGTCCGGTCGAGGCTTCTTCATGGCCTGGCCGCTTTGCCCAGGCCAGCCTCGCACCGACCGGCCACAGGAAGCGCCGGCTGAAATGAGCGGGTATCGGCTCATCCACCCAGGAGACACGCAGCATGGTCAGACGTCACAAAGAGGAAGAAATCGCGGGCATCCTCGAGTTCGAGGGAAAATCCGTCGAGGATCCGGAAGTCGTCGAATGGCTCGCCGACCACAAGGCCCGCAACCGGGGCAAGATCCGGGTGAGCCAGGGCGGCAAGGGCGTCCGCGTCATGTTCAGCAAGGAAGCCGACATGGCGCTGTGGAAACTGCGCTCCGAGCAGGCGTCCCGGGCAAAAAAATCCCCCGCCTCCTAGCTTCCGCCCGTGCTGCGGACAGGTCTCGGTGCTTGCACCGGAGGCCTGGGACAGTTTTCCCTGGATGCCGGCGACGTCGGAGGCTCCAGGATGGGCGTGATGCTCAACACCAACTATCGCGTGTGGCAGGATAACGCCGCCCGTGTCGGCTGGCCGAGACCCTCCTCGGACCAGCCGCTATGGGCCTATGAGCGCATCGCGCGCAGCAGCCGGGAATATCGCGAGGCAGGATTCACCGCGGTCCTGCTGCCGCCCTTCACCAAGGGGGCATCCGGTGCCTATTCCGACGGCTATGACAAGTTCGACGATTACGACATCGGCTCCAAGGACCAGTGCGGCAGCCGCCCAACCGCCTTCGGCACCGCCGAGATGCTGCGGCAATGCGTGGCCGCCATCCACGGCCATCAGATGCAGGTCTATGGCGACCTCGTGCTGCATCAATATGGCGGCGGCGCGAACGGCGTCTATCAGCCACTCGGCGCGGACGGCGTCTCCAGGACAGGCCGTTTCCCGAAGCATCCGTCCTGTTTCGTTGGCGCACCGCCTCGCGTCGCGGCCGACCCGGTGCCCGACAGCAACGGCAATTTCGCGTTCGGGGACATGGCCTCCTATGTCAATTCGACACCGGCCGGCCGTATGCGACAGGGCGCCATCGACGCGGCCGGCTGGTTGACGCAGACGACCGGCATCGACGGCTGGCGGGTCGACGACGTGAAGGGAACCAACGCCGGTCTCGTCCGCGATCTGCTCCAGTCGCCGCCGCTGCGCGACCTGTGGGCGTTCGGGGAGTATTTCGACAGCGCCAGCAACGCCTTGTCGAACTGGGTCGAGGGGGCCATGCAGCGTCGCGCCGGCGTGCTGGATTTCGGCTTCAAGTTCGGTGTCGGAGCCATCTGCAACAACAATTCGCGGACGTGGATGGGGCAGCTCGCCAATCTGGGCTATTGCCGTAGCAACCCCGCCATGGCGGTGACCTTCGTCGAATCCGCCGACACCGACGGCAGTCCCGGCGAGCAGGTGATCTGGAACAAGCTGCTCGGCTACGCGATCATGCTGACCTTCCCCGGCTATCCATCGGTCTATTATCGCGACTGGTCGACCGACCCCGGCTGCTACGGCCTGAAGGCGCCGATCAACAACCTGATCTGGATCCACGAGAATCTCGCCAACGGCGATTTCATCCCGCGCCTCGACACCGACCCGCAGGTGTTCGTCCATGAACGCACCGGAGATGGCGAGGCACCGGGCTGCGTGTGCGCGTTCAACAACGACCAGTGGACGGCCTACACGCGCACCGTCCAGACCGGCTTCGGGGCGAACCAGCAGCTTCATGAATATACCGGCAACGGTCCCGTCCGGGACCTCTGGACGGATGGACAGGGCCGGCTCACCTTCACGGTGCCGCGCAACGTCGACGGGATGTCCTATCTCGTCTTCGGCAGGCCGATGGGCAGCACCGGCTTCGGGTGGCGCAGCCAGCCCACCACCCAGACCTTCTTCGGCGCCCCCGACCTCGACATCCCGCCGCTGGCCGATGGCGAGATCAGCGTGGCACGGGTGTGGTGCGCGAGCGGCACGGCGCTGAGCGCGAGGCTGATGCCGGACCGCACGGACTGGACCGGCAGCAGCGCGGTCCAGCTCGAAATTCTCGATCCGGACAATGCGCCGCGGCACCTCGTGCCTGGTGACCGGGGGGCGCTTGCTGACCAGGGCGGGACGGCGGCGGTTGCGCGAACCGGCTGGCACACGCTGAAGCTGACAGGCCGGAACCTGCCGGCCGGAGGTAGCCGCTTCAGCCTCGCCGTCACCTATACCGGCGGCGATGCCTGAGAATTATCCCGCCGGCCCGCATTCGATGATCGCCGGAAAGCTGTAGCATTTGTGAACGGTCCCTCACCGAGCCGTGCGTGACGTCATGGAACGATGATCGGGACCGTCGGGTTGATCCGGGCGCACAGGGACATGGAGAATTCATCATGGCAGGCATTCCGGGTCGCAGGATCGCCGTTCTTGCCACCGACGGCGTCGAGGAAGTCGAGCTCACCGAACCGGTGGACGCCCTCGAGCAGGCTGGCGCCGTCGTCAGCATCCTGTCGCTCAAGCCGGGGCAGTTCCAGGCGATGGAGCAGGATATCAATCCGTCCAGCAAGATCGAGGTTGACCTCATCGTGGCCGATGCCGATGCGGGTCACTTCGATGGGCTTGTGTTGCCGGGTGGAACCACCAGTCCCGACAAGCTGCGCATGGACGCCAAGGCGGTCGCCTTCGTCAAGCAGTTCGTCGATGCCGGCAAGCCGATCGCCGCGATCTGCCACGGCTCCTGGACGCTGATCGACGCGGGCGGCGTGAAGGGCCACAGGATGACTTCCTGGCCCTCCCTGCAGACCGACCTGTGCCAGGCCGGTGCGGAATGGGTCGACGAGGCCTGCGTTCGCGACGGGGACCTGGTGACCTCGCGCAATCCGAAGGACCTTCCGGCCTTCTGCAAGGCGATCGTCGAATTATTCAGCTGAAGCTGCCGATCAGGGCTGCGCCCGCCAGCGCGATCGCG
>CAXTCT010000264.1:0-3674 GCA_964242565.1 uncultured Acetobacteraceae bacterium
GATCGACGCGCCGCTGCGGCGCAACGCCTCGATCGCGGTCCAGCAGGTGGTCTCCAACGAGCAGCTCCGGGTCGCGCGGGTGGCAACACCTGGCGCCGAGGCTCGCCTCGACGTGGCGATGCTGTCCGATCTCGACGCCTACCGGCTGTCGCTGCGCCAGATCTTCACGCCGGTCACCACCGCCGGCGTCGGCAGCCTGTCCCATGTGCTGCCCGGCCTGCGCGCGCCCTACGGCGTGCCGCAGGGTTCCACCGCACTCTGCGTCTGCTATAACCCCGGCCACGTCAGCGCTCCGCCGCGCGGCTTTGCGGCTCTTTTCGAGGCGGCCCGCAAGGGCCAGGCCGGCTTCTCGAGCGAGCTTGCGATCCACAACCTCGCCGCCGGCGCGGCGGCGCAACGCACCACCGCAGCCAGCCTCGAGAATGCGCGGTCGGTTTTCCTGGCGCTGAAGCAATCGGGCAGCCTGCGCATCTACCCGACCAACGAGGCGCTGGGACAGGCCCTTTCGGCGGGCGAGATCGCGATGGCGCCGATGTGGCGCTCGCGCATCCATGTCTGGCGGCAGGCCGGGCTGGACGTGCGATGCAGCATACCGGTGGAAGGCGCGATCCCCTTCACCATCATGGGCTGCGTGCCGGAGGGCGGCGAGGCGACGGCGTCGGCGATGCTGTATCTCGATGCCATGCTGCAACCCGACGCGCAGCTTGCCCTCGCCTCCCGGCTCGGGCTGCTGCCGACCGTCGACACGGTGCGGATCGACCAGAGGCTGCTTGGCCATATCGGCTTCAACCCTGGCCAGCGCGCCCGCTTCAGGCCCCTCTCGGTCGCCGCGGTCGCCCAGAACGGCGTCGCCCTGAGGCATTTCTGGGATCACGAACTGGCCTGAGCCGCAAGGGCGATTTCGTTCCGGCCAGGTAATTTCACAAAACTGAGACGCCGCCGTCGTCGGCGACCGCCTAGAAGAGCCGCTTTCAAGCGGAGGCAACCAGCGCATGTCCGATCTAGCGCTTCCGGCACGGTCGTCGCCATTCGGCGAAGGGATGGCGGCTCCGGCGCGGCGAAATTATGCCGGCATCGGGCTGTTCATCCTGCTGCTCGCCAGCGGCCTGGGCTATGCGGTGTATGGCCTGGTGTCCGACATGCACGCGACCCATGCGCCGGCGCTGGCGATCGGCACCCTGGTCATGCTGGGCCTCGCCCTGCTGATCGCCCTCGGCTTCGAGTTCGTCAACGGCTTCCACGACACCGCCAATGCCGTCGCCACCGTCATCTACACCAACAGCCTCCGGCCGGTTGTGGCCGTGGTCTGGTCGGGTGCGTGGAATTTCCTCGGCGTGCTGACCTCGACCGGCGCGGTCGCCTACACCATCATCACCATGCTGCCGATCGACCTGATCCTGTCGGCCGGCAGCACCGGCGGCTATGCGATGATCTTCGCCCTGCTGCTGGCCGCGATCATCTGGAACCTGGCCACCTGGGCCTACGGCATCCCCAACTCGTCCTCGCACGCGCTGATCGGCTCGATCATCGGCGTCGGTCTCGCCAACCAGTTCCTGGCCGCTCCCGGCGAGGCCACCGCCGGCGTCCAGTGGGCTCCGGTGTTCGGCGTGTTCAAGGCCCTGCTGTTCAGCCCGCTGGTCGGCTTTCTCGCCGCCGGCGGCCTGCTGCTGCTGGTCAAGTTCCTGGTCCGTCGCAAGGACCTGTACCAGGCTCCGGACGGCAAGAAGCCGCCGCCGCTATGGATACGCGGCCTGCTGATCCTGACCTGCACCGGCGTCTCCTTCTCGCACGGAGGCAATGACGGCCAGAAAGGCATGGGCCTGATCATGCTCATCCTGATCGGCGCGGCGCCGACCGCCTTCGCGCTCAACCGGGCGATACCCGACAGCGCGACACCCGGCTTCGTCGCCGCCGCGCAGAAGGCGACGACGATCTTCACCGCCCATGCCGGCGGCATGCCCGCCATCGATCCGGCCCAGGCGCGCGGGGTGGTGAGCACGGCGCTGAAGACCGGCGCGATTGACCAGCCGCGGGTCTATGCCGCCCTGGCCTCGCTGTCGGTCGACATCGACAAGCAGATCACCACCTACGGCGCGATCAGCCATGTGCCGGCCGAAGCGACGCCGAACGTGCGCAACGACATGTATCTCGCCGCCGAAGCGGTCCGCCATCTGGCCAAGACATCCGGGGTGATCGCGCCCGGGGATGTCGCCGCGCTGCAGGCCTACAGCGCCGACCTCAACAAGGGCACGCGTTACATCCCGGTCTGGGTCAAGGTTTCGGTGGCGGTCGCCCTCGGCCTGGGCACCATGATCGGCTGGAAGCGCATCGTCGTCACGGTCGGCGAGAAGATCGGCAAGGAGCATCTGACCTACGCCCAGGGCGCCTCGGCCGAGCTGGTCGCGGCGGCGACGATCGGGCTTGCCGAAGCCTACGGCCTGCCGGTCTCGACGACGCATATCCTGTCGAGCGGCGTCGCCGGCACCATGGTGGCGAATGGTTCGGGCCTGCAGATGTCGACGATTCGCAACCTGGCGCTGGCCTGGATCCTGACCCTGCCGGTCGCGATCACCCTGGCCTTCGGCCTCTATGTGCTGTTCCATTCGATCTTCTGACGTTGCGATGTGCATTTAATAGGGTCGTGCGGCCCGAATTGGCGGCTAGGGTGGGGGCTGCATTGCTGGAAGCCGCCCGCCCTTATGCCCGACCATCTGACGCCTCCGCCGCCCACCCGGCCTGATCCGTCCTTGCCGGAGGCGCCCTGGGTGCCTCCGACCCGGGACGACGAGGTCGCCTCCACCCGCGTCTCGTCGGCCCAGATCACAGGCATCCTGCGCGGCGTCACGCTGGCGGTGGCCGTGGGATTGCTGCTCTGGCTGTTCACCCACGTCATCCTGCTGCTGTTCTTCGCCATCCTGCTCGCCTGCACCCTGCGTGGCGCCGCGGACGGCTTGGCGCGCATCACCCGGCTGCCGGCCAACCTGATGCTGGCGGCGATCAGCCTGCTGCTGCTGGCGCTGGCCGTGGGGGCGGCCTGGTGGATCGGCCCGCAGCTGGAACAGCAGGGTGCCGATCTCGTCGCCAAGCTGACCGGCGTGATCGACGGCCTCTCGAGGCGCTACAGCTCGGCCCCCTGGGCGAGGTCGGTGACCCAGCATCTTTCCGGCTCGACGCCCACCGCCAGCCAGATCAGCGCGCCCGCCTTCAGGGTCCTCGGCGGCACGCTCGGCGTCATCGCCGACCTGGTGCTGGTGGCGATCACCGCGCTTTATCTGGCCATTTCGCCGACCTTGTACCAGCGCGGCCTGCTCCGTCTGGTGGCGGTCCGGCACAGGCCGCGCACGCTCGTCATCCTGCGCGATGTCGGCCGCACCCTGCGTATGTGGCTGCTCGGCCAGATGGTCGACATGGTGGTGGTCGGGCTGATCACCGCGGTCGGCATGAGCCTGCTCGGCGTTCCGGTGCCGCTGGCGCTGGGAGTGATCGCCGGGATGATGACCTTCATCCCGTATTTCGGCGCCGTGGCGGCCGGAATCCCCGCGGTGTTGGTGGCCCTCTCGGTCAGCCCGACGGTGGCGCTCTACGCCGCCGGCGTGTTCCTGCTCTGCCACATCGTCGAGGGCTATGTGCTGTCGCCGCTGGTGCAGAAGCGGCTGGTCGAGCTGCCGCCGGCC
>CAXTCT010000265.1:0-3653 GCA_964242565.1 uncultured Acetobacteraceae bacterium
AACCCGTGCCAGGGCCGGAACCCGGCTTCCAGCAGCAGCCGCCAGGTGGTCGGCGTGGCCTGCATGGTGGTGGCGCCGCACCGGACCAGGCGGGACAGCAGCGCGGTTCCGTCCATGACTTCGGCCGCATCGACGATCACGGTGCGGGCGCCGACGCACAAGGGGAGGAATAATTCCAATGCGGCGATATCGAACGAGACGGTGGTGATGGCCGGGACCACGTCGCGTGCCGTCAGCCCGGGACGCCGCGCCATGGCGGTGAGCAGGTTGACCAGGGCGCGGTGCGGGACGCAGACGCCTTTCGGCAGCCCGGTCGAGCCCGAGGTATAGGCGATGTAGGCGAGCCGGCCGGAATCGAAGTCATGCGCCGGCGGCGTCTGCGGCTCGCGGGCGATGGCGTCGGCGTCGATGGTGAGGTTGCACACCAGGGCGAAGGCATGCCGCTCGTCGACCGGGAACGGACCCGACACCAGCAGCCCGGCCGCCTGGCTGTCGCGCAGGATATGCTGCAGGCGGGCACTGGGATGTCTCGGATCGAGCGGCACATAGGCATGACCCGCCTTGAGCACCGCCAGCAGCGCCACCAGCATGTCCAGGGACCGGTCCATCATGATCGCGACGCGGACGCGGTCGCGGCCGATATGCCGGTTCAGGTAATGGGCGAGCTGGTTGGCGCGCTGATCGAGTGCTGCGTAGCTGAGCGTGTCGTCGCCGAAGCCGGCGGCGATGGCCTCCGGCGTGCGCGCGGCCTGGGCGGCAAACAGCGTGTGCATGCCTTCCTGTTCGGGAAAAGGCGCGGCGGTGCGGTTCAGCGCGGCCATGGTCTGCTCGCGTTCCCGGTCCGGCAGCAGCGGGACGGTAACGAGCGGAGCCTCGACATGGGTGGTCATCCCGTCGAGCAGGGCCTCGAACAGGCCCATCCAGCGCGACACGGTCTCGCGGTCGAACAGGTCGCTGTTGTAATCGCATTCGATGGCAAGACCGCCGGCGGATTCGACCACGTTGCAGAACAGGTCGAAATTGACGAATTGCCTGTCGTTGGCCGTGACCGATACCTCGAGGTCGGCGAAGGCCAGTCCCTCGCCGAGCCGTTCGAGGTTGAACTGCACTTCGGCCAGAGGCAGCCGGTCGGTGCCGCGCGGCAGTGCGAGCTGGCGGACGATGCTGCCCAGCGTGGTGTCCTGGTGGTCATAGGCGTCGAGCAGGACACGATTTGTCGCCGCCAGATGCTCCGAGACCCGCGTGGTGGCCGTCCAGTGGCTGCGGAGCGGCAGGAAATTGACGCAATGCCCGACCAGTATCTCGCCCTCCCGCGCGGCTTGCCCCGCCGTCGGCACCCCGACCACGACCTCGTCGGTGCCGGCGAGGCGTCCGATCAGGGCCTGGAAGGCGGCCAGCAGCGTGACGAACAGGGTGCAGCCGCGGGCGGCCCCCATGCGCTTGACCGACCGGTACAGCTCGGCGCCGATCCTGCGTCGCTCGGTGGACCCGCGAAAGCTGCGGACCGCGGGGCGGGCATGGTCGCCCGGCAGTTCGAGCGGCTGCACCCGCGCTGCGTAGGCCTGCTTCCAGAAATTCGCCACCCTGGCGATGTCGGCCTCGTCGCGGCCGGCCAGGCTGGCGGCGTAGCGGCTGAAAGACAGCGCCGGCGGCAGCCGGTGCGGCCGGCCCTCGCGCCGTGCCGCATAGCAGGCGGCAAGCTCCCCGACGATCAAATTGATCGACCAGCCGTCACAGACGATGTGGTGGGCGGTCAGCACCAGGGTCGCATGGCGCTCGGAATGATGCAGGAGTGCCGCCCGGATCAGCGGGCCGGCCACCAGGTCGAACGGCGTCGCGGCATCCTCGGCGATGAAATTCCCATGCTGGTCGAGATGCCTCAGCTTCAGCTCGAGCCGTGGCTCGATGCACAGGCTGGTGCCGTCGGCGGCGAAATGCGCCCGCAGCGCATCGTGCCGCGCGACGACATCGCACAGCGCATCCTCGAGCGCGGCTGCGTCGAGCAAGCCGGTCAGGTCGAGGCTGACCGATTCGTTGAAGGCGCAGGAGGCCTCGTCACCCATTTGCGCGGACAGCCAGATCTCGGTCTGCGATTCGGTCAGCTTCATCTCGGAGGGCGCCGCCGCCAGCGCCAGTGCCGGCGTCCCCGGCAGGATGCCGGCCTCCTGGGCGCGGGTGATCGCTCCCTTGAACGCGTCCGAGATGCGCGCAAGGTCGGCGTCCGAATGCGCCGTCGTCAGGAAGCATGGGAAGCCTTCCTGGATATGGATGCCGGACAAACGCAGATCGTAATAAAGCAGGCTGGACAGCGGACTTTCGGCCGCGAAGCTGAAATAGAACAGGCTCGCATAGGTCTCGATGCGGGCGGGCAGCCCGCGCGACTGCAGGAAGCCATTCATTCCGTCCACCAAACCCCGCGTGCGGACCTCGAGTTCCTGCTGCATCGCCGGGCCTTGGGCCTTGATGTGGTTCAGCACGGCCCAGGCCGCGGCGAGCACCAGGGGATGGCGGACGAAGGTTCCGGCGAAGAAGGTGACGGCGACCTCCGGCGCGGAGTTGTCGTCATAGTTCCAGCTGCCGCCATCCAGCGCGTCCATGAATCGCGACTTGCCGGCGAGCACGCCGATCGGCAGCCCGCCGCCGACCACCTTGCCATAGGTGGCGAGGTCGGCGCGTATGCCGAACACCGCCTGCATGCCGCCCGGATGCACCCGGAAGCCGGTGACGACCTCGTCGAAGATGAAGGCGGTGCCGGAGGCTTCCGTGATTTCCCGGAGCGCCCGGAGGAAGGCGACCGGACGCAGGGCGGGATGGCGGCTCTGCACCGGCTCGACGACGACCGCCGCCAGCTCGCCCGCATGCTCGCGTATCCATTGCAGCGATTCCGTCGTCGCGTAGTCGAGCACGACCATGTTGCCGACGGAGCCCGCGGGGATGCCGGCGGCGACCGGGGTCGCGGCCGGAACCGTTTTCGAACGGCCCCCCTTGATCAGCACCTCGTCGAACTGGCCGTGGTAGGAACCGGCGAACATCACGACGCGGCTGCGGCCGGTGACGGTGCGGGCGAGGCGCATCGCCGCCATGACCGCCTCGGAGCCGGTGTTGCAGAAGGTGGCGCGCTCGTTTCCGGTCAGTTCGCAGAGCAGGTCGGCGACGCGGCCGGCGAGCCCCGATTGCGGGCCGATCGCGAACCCGGTGTGCAGTTGTGCCGCGACCGCATCGACCACGAAATCCGGCGAGTGGCCGAACGCGGTCTGGCCGAAGCCGTTGACCAGATCGACATACTCGTTGCCGTCGACGTCCCAGATCTTCGAGCCCTTCGCCCGGTCGCTGACGATCGGGTAGACCATCTCCTTCCAGATGTCGCGGAACCCGGCCGCGACGCGCGGGTCGGCGAGCGAGCGGCGATGCGAAGCGGTGTAGGTCTTCGAGCCCTGCGTCCGGCGCACGGTGCGCTCGGTCAGCGTCGTGACGAGACGCTGCTGTGCCGGGGTCAGGCCGGTGCCGGCACCGGCCCGGTCGGGACCGAAATTGGCGAAGCGCGAGGGCGCCGCCGGGACCGCGACGGCAGCCTGAGGGGAGGATTTTGCTTCAGGCGGGGCTGGAACAGGCGGCAGGGCCGCCGGAGGTGCCGTCACCGGCGCGGCGGCGGG
>CAXTCT010000266.1:0-3652 GCA_964242565.1 uncultured Acetobacteraceae bacterium
CCGCGTGCCGGCGGCGCGCCGGTACAACGGATTGAGCCGGAGGCGCGTGCCTGTCGCGGGCCGGGCGAAGCGCTTCCGCGCCGGGTTGCCGGCCCCGGGCTGTATCATCGAAATGGCCGGCACATCGGCCAGCGCGTCGGATCGTGCCGGCTCCGGAGCACGGTCCTCGACAAAGGCCCGGGTGAGTTCGCGATCGTCGTATAGTCGCGCGCCCGGCAGCAGATCCGCATAGCCCTCGACGCTCAGCGGCTCGCCGGCGGAGTGATTATCGGCCAGGGCATTGTGGGCATGACCGATCGCGATGCCGCCGCCGGCGCCCACGGCCCGCTGCATCCGGGCGACGACACGAGGCTTGTCCGGCATGAAATAGAAGGCGTCGTGGCAGAAGGCCTCGGCGAACGCGCCCTCCGGGAATGGCCAGGCGGCCGAGGCATCGAAGCAGATCAGACGGGCTTGAGGACAGACGAAATGACGGGCGAGCCAGAGCTTGGCGAACACCAGGTCGGCGCCGGCCGCCTCGATCCCGGCGCCGGCCGCGGCACGAAGGAAATGGCCCGCGCCGCAGGCGAGTTCGACAAGCGGTCCCTCGAAGCCCGCCTCGTCGAGCAGGGCAAGGCCGGAAAGAAAGGTGGGATCGGTCCAGCGGTGGGCGAAATAATCCGCGACCCGGCCGAAGCCCAGCCGCGCCATCGCGGCCCGGAAGGTGAAGGCGGCCTCGTCGCGCACCAGTTGCGCGCACGCCTCGACCGGGGCCGGAGCGTCAGGCGCATAGGCGTCCTGGTCGGTCAGCAGCAGCGCGGTCGCGCCGACCAGATCATCCGCCTCGATCCGCGCGACAGCCGCACGGGCCATACCGGCACGGTCGGCGCGAAGGAACGGGATGCCTTCGATCACCGGCCAGGCCTCGTCGCCCGCCGTCAGCAGGCAAGGTCCACGGCTTTCCAGGCGCCTACCCGATACCGGACTGAACAAGGCCGGACCCGGCCATTCGCGGGCGGATGGCGGCGTCATGCGAGCCCGAGCACGGCCAGAACCCGCAGCTGGAACGCCTGAAGCGGGCCTTCATGCACGAGTTCGAGGTCGTCCAGGGCCTGATCCGCGGTGAAGGCGGCGGCCCGGGCGTGATGATGCGCCTGCAGCACGCGATCGATCACGTCGGCGGCGTTGAACGCCCGTCCCTCGGCCGTGTCCACGCCCGCGATCAGGGACAGCGCGCCGGCGACATGGCCGCGCGCGCCGTGGGCGAGCTTGCCCAGTTCGCGCGCGAACCCCATCCGCATGATCGGCCCGAGACAGGTGCCGAGCATGACCTCGCCGGCAAAACCGGTGTCCGGCAGCATCGCGTTATGCAGATGGTGCGCAAGGCCGGCGATGAAGACCGGCCCGGGATCCGCGCCGTCATGCAGGGCGATCAGCGCGCCGAGTACCGCGACCACAAGACAATGATCGCCGTGGCTTTCGGCCGGCTCCAGGGCCAGGCGCGGCTTGCTGGGCGAGGTGGCGCCGGCGCGCGGCTGGCGGATCAAGGCATCAACGAAATCCGGCGCGGTTGCGTGATCCCCCGGCATGCCGATCGAGGCGCGCACCACCGACATCCGCTCGGGCGAAAGCCCGGCTACGGCATCGTCGAAACTGCGCCGGAGGATGTCCAGCCGGTCGCCATCCGCGACATCGAGCGCCTGGAGCATCGCGCTGTCGATCCCGGCCAGCCGCGTCGCCACCAGCGCGTCGGCGACCACGGGCATCCATAGATCGGCCGGGGCCACGCCTGCGCAGATCCGTTGCCAGGACCGCCGGAAAAAGCGCTCGGCGACGCTGTCGGTGGTGGACTGGTCATGGAGCCGCTTCAGCTCGCACAGGTCGCGGGCCACCGCCTTGAACCGTTCGAGGCCGCGGATCGGCAACGGCATGTCCGGCATTGCGGCGGTATCGGGCTTAGGGGAAAATCAGCCGTTGACGGCGCGCCGCGTATTGATGCCCCGGAAGCCGCTCGAGGTCGTGCCCATCGCCGCCATGTCAGAAATCGATCCCAGCCGTCAGGCCCAGCTAACCTCGGCGCCGCGTTCGGGGTTGCCGGGAAAGCCGCCTGTCACAGGCATGTGTTCGCGGATGGGCCGTGCCGCTCGCGCCGGAAGCGTGGCAGGGCGAGCAATCCATCGATCATCGCGTCGACGTCGGCGGCGGTGGTGCGGTGGTTGACGATGGCGGCCCGGATCGCCCGCCTGCCGCCGATCAGGGTGGTCGAGGGCACGGCGATCCCCGCCTCGTGCAGGTCACGGACCAGTTCGTCATTCAGCGCATCGAGGCCGGCGCCGGGACCGGTCACGCCGAAGCAGACGATGTTGAGATTGACCGGCGCAAGCAGCTCCAGCGCGGGCTCGCGCCGGATGCGCGCGGCCAGATGCTGCGCCACCTCGCAGCATTCCTCGACCATGCGGCCGAGGCGCGCGGCGCCATACGCCTTCAGCGTCATCCAGACCTTGAGTGCGCGGAAGCCGCGCGAGAGGTCCGGGCCAAGGTCCGCCGGCCAGGGCGCATTGCCGGCCACGCCGCGATCGGCGCGGGCGAGATAGGCGAGGTCCTGCGCGAAGGCCTGCGCCTGCAGCGTGGCATCGCGCACCAGCACGCAGCCGGCATCGTAGGGAGCCTGTGCCCATTTATGGAAATCGAAAGCCAGGCTGTCCGCCCGCTCGATCCCGGCCAGTTGCGGACGCAGCCTCGGCGACAGCATCGCCAGGGCTCCGAAAGCCGCATCGACATGAAACCACAGCCCCTGTGCCGCGCAGAAATCGGCCAGGCCCGCGAGATCGTCCACCGCCCCGGTATCGACCGCGCCGGCGGTGCCGACCACGATGAAGGGATGCAATCCGGCGGCGCGATCGCGCGCCACCGCCTCGGCCAGTGAAGCGAGGCCGATCCTGTGATCGGCGCCGCAGGCGACGATCCGCAGGGCATCGGTGCCGAGGCCGGCCATGTCGAAGGCACGCGGCACGCAGCCATGCGCACTCGTGCCGGCATAGCCGACCAGGCCGCGTCCGCCGACGCCCTGGCTGCGCACCGATGCCCCGGCGGCGTCCCGGCGGGCCACCAGCACCGCGATCATGTTGGCCATCGAGGAGCCGGTGACCAGCAGGCCGGAGCTTTCCCGGGGCATGCCGACCATCTCGGCGGCCCATCGCACGACCTGCCGCTCGACCTCGATCGGCGCATGGTCGCGCCCGCCCAGGTTGGCGTTCAGCCCGCCGGCCAGCAATTCGGCCAGCATGCCGATCGCCGTGCCCCCGCCATGCACCCAGCCCATGAAGCGCGGATGCGTGTTGCCGACGCTGTAGGGTTCCACCAGCCGGCGGAAATCGGCATAAACGGCCTCGGCGGAGGCGCCCTGGTCAGGCAGCGGCGCGTGCAGCTCCTCACGCAGCCCGTCGGGCATGCGCTGCCAGACCGGTGTCGCACGCAGGCCCGCGAGCCGGTCGAACATATCATCGAGCATGGTGTGGCCGAGTGCCCGCAGCTCGCTCCAATCCTCGGGATCCAGGCCGGACATCGCGCGCTCCAGTTGCATGATCGGGTTGTATGATCCGGTGGGGCTTTGCCATCATTTGGCCGGAGATGCACGCGACACTCGCGACGCCGGCACGCGCGGGATAATGAA